>JAHEMB010000079.1 GCA_024643915.1 Rhodothermaceae bacterium
ATTGGGAAGACGCCTGCCTCGGCAGTCAGTCAAGGCGAGCGAGGATCACCTCGGCCTGCACCGGGGCGTCGTAACGGGCGCGCTCCGTGCCGTCCGGGCCCAGAAGCACGACGAGGAAATCCTCGGAATCGATGCTGAACTGTTGACGTAGGCGCGCCGCTTCGGCCTCGTCGAGGGCTTCATCGCCCGCCTGGCTCTTTCCCTTGTACAGCACGACGATGAGCTGCACCGCCCGCGCCGCGAACGCCTCTCGCTCGGCGTCGAGGACTTGCATCTGCATCTCGTAGTTCGGGCTTTTTACGGATGGTGCGAAGACGATCAATCGTCGCCCCCCTTCCTGCAGGCTCTTTTCCATCGTGTTTCTTTGCCTCGCATGGGTGAAAGTTCGCGGCGCCCTTTTCCTTTTCGCCAAGATTCTTTTCGAAGGTAGGAAGGCGCCTTTGGCGTTGCAACGAACAACCCTCGCCTGTGGCTCGGCTGTCACTTTTTCGTAGCCGCATCGTTGCACGGGGGGCAAGCCAGTAACCAGGTTTCGCCGTTGAAAACCAGCGAAGCTGCCGGTTTATAACGACTTTAACCCGCGTGCAAGATGCCCTGTCTGCTCGTCGTCCTCGCCCTGTTCGTGCCGCGTGTCGTCCTCGCCGTCGTGTGGTTTTTCACCGACTGGTTCGTCGGCATGTTCGATTCGCTCCTGCTCCCTCTCCTCGGCTTCCTCTTCCTGCCAACGACCCTGCTGTGGTATAGCGTGGTGGTCAACGTCTACGACGGCGTGTGGGGCACGCTCCAGATCGTCGTCGCCGTCATCACCGTCCTAATGGATCTGGGCAGCCCCCTCTTCGGCAAGAAGGGCAAGTGACGGAATAAATCGGCGGCTGGCGCGTTGCAGCGGGCGATTCCGTTCCTTCCCTATCGTGTGCTGCCCTGTGAAGTATTTCCCCTGTCTCCTTTTCGCCCTCCTGCTCCTCGCCGGGCCGGGGGGATCGTCTGTTTTCGCGCAAGCCGCCACCGACGCCCTCACGGTCGCATCGCCCGACTCGCTCCCCCCGATGGCGCCCGGCGATGCCCTCCCAGCCGACCCTGCCGTCCGAACCGGTACGCTCGATAATGGCGTTCGCTACTACGTACGCTACAACGACGAGCCGGAGGACCGGGCCGAGTTGCGCCTGGCGGTGGATGCCGGCGCCCTGCTAGAGGACGACGACCAGCGCGGCCTCGCCCACTTCGTTGAGCACATGCTTTTCAACGGCACCCGCCGCTTCGAGGAGCAGGCCCTCGTCGATTTTCTCGAACGCACCGGCATGCGTTTTGGGCCGGATGTGAACGCCTACACCAGTTTCGACGAGACCGTTTACACGCTCACCATCCCCACCGACAGTACCGACATCGTAGAGAAAGCGTTCGACGTGCTGGAGGACTGGGCGGGCTATGCGACGCTGTCCGAAGCGGAGATCGAGAAGGAGCGACCCGTGGTGATCGAGGAGTGGCGGGCGCGCTTGCAAAACGCGAGCGGGCGCCTGATGGAAAAGATCCTGCCCGTCCTCCTCCACGAATCGCGTTACCAGGACCGCCTTCCTATCGGCGACACTACGGTTATCCGCCACGCCGACCCCGAAACCATCCGGCGCTTCTACGAGGAATGGTACCGCCCTGACCTGATGGCTGTCGTGGCCGTGGGCGATTTCGACGTGGAGCGCGTCGAAGAACTTATCGTCGAGCATTTCGGCGCGCTTCCCATACTCGAAGGCGCTGCTCCGCGTCCCCGTCCCACCTTCGACGTGCCGGGGCATGAAGAGACGCTTTACGCGGTGGCCACCGACCCGGAGCAAATGTCGTCGTCGGTCGAAGTCACGTTCAAGCGTGAGGCCGAGACGATGAGGACGGTGGCAGATTATCGCGAGGCGCTCATCGGTCAGCTTTTCAGGCGGATGCTCAACGACCGCTTCACCGAGATCGTCCGGCGGGCCGATGCGCCGTTTCTGGGCGCGCGCGTCTACCGGGGCAGCTTCGTGCGGCCTTCTGAGTTTTACGGCTTGGAGGCGCGGGTGGCCGACGACAGCGTGCTGGTGGGGCTGGCGGCCCTGCTAACAGAGGCCACCCGCGTCCGCACCCACGGCTTCACCGAGACCGAGCTGGCGCGGCAGAAAAGGGACCTGCTGCGTGGCTACCAGCAGGCCTACGACGAGCGCGCCAACACCCACTCCGCCGGCTACGCGGACGAATACGTCTCCCACTTCCTCGAAGACGAGCCTTTCCCCGGCATCGCCTACGAATACGCCCTCGCGCAGCGGTACCTCCCCGAGATCGGTGTGGAGGAGGTGAATGCCCTCGCGGATGAGTTGCTGGCCGAGAAGAACCGGGCCGTGCTGGTGACGATGCCCGAGAAGGACGGCCTCGCCCCGCCCACCGAAGCCGACCTCGCCACCGTCTTCGATCGCATCGCGGCCCAGCCGGTTTCGGCTTACGTGGACGACGTGAGCGACGCGCCGCTCCTCGGCGAAGTGCCCGCGCCCGCCGCCATCGTCGCCGAAACCACGATCCCCGAACTCGAGGTGACGGAGATCACCCTCGCCAACGGCGTGCGCGTGGTGATGAAGCCGACGGATTTCAAGGAGGACGAGGTGCGATTCAGCGCGTTCAGCCCCGGCGGCACATCGCTCGTGCCGGTCGAGGATCTGTTTGAGGCTGAGGTCGCGACGGCACTCGTCGCCCAGAGCGGCCTGGGGCCGTTCGAGCGGACGCAACTCGACAAGCTGCTCGCCGGGAAGGTGGTGAGTGTTGGGCCGTATGTGTCGGAATTGGAGGAAGGGTTGGGCGGCAGCGCCTCGCCTGAGGACCTGGAGACGCTCTTCCAGCTTATCCACCTTTACTTCACCGCGCCCCGCGCCGACAGCACGGCCTTCGAGGCGCTCAAGAACCAGCAGCGGTCGTTCCTCGTCAACCGCGCGGCCAACCCGATGGCGGCGTTCCAGGATACCCTCATGGCCGCCCTCTTCGGCGACCACCCGCGCCGCCGCACCGCCACCCTCGCCATGGTCGATACGCTCGACCGCGCCGAGGCCTTCGCCCGCTATCGCGAGCGCTTCGCCGATGCGGGCGACTTCACCTTCCTCTTCGTCGGCAACTTCGACGTGGCGCGCCTGAAGACGCTGGCCCGGGTCTACCTCGGCACCCTCCCCGACCTGCCGGGCGAGGAAATGTGGCGCGACGTGGCGCCCGATTTCCCCGCCGGCGTCATTGAAAAGACGGCACGGAAAGGCCTGGCACAGCAAAGCCAGGCGGCAATCCTTTTCAACGGCCCCTTCGCGTTCGACCGCGAAAATCGCCACGCCATCCGCTCGCTCGCCGAGGTCCTTAGCATCCGCCTGCGTGAGGAGTTGCGCGAGGAGCGCGGCGGCGTTTACAACGTAGCCGTGCAGCCCGGCACCAGCGACCGCCCGGACTCCACCTACCAGTTTGTCGTCGCTTTCGGCACCGATCCGGCTCGCGTGGAGGAGCTGGTCGCGGCTGTTTTCGACGAGATCGAGAAGCTGAAAGCGGACGGCCCTTCGGCGGAGGTGATGGAAAAAGTGAAGGAGCAGCAGCGCCGCGAACGCGAGACGCAACTCAAGACGAACGGCTTCTGGCTCAGCGTCCTCGATTTCTACTACAGCCACGACGGCGAGGACCCGCGCGATGCCCTCACCTATGGTGACATGATCGAATCCCTCACTGCCGAGGACGTTCGCCAGGCCGCCCGCCGCTACCTCAACCGCGACCGCTACGTGAAGGTGGTGCTGCTGCCGGAGAACTGAACTGATTGAATCGACGAGACGACGAATCTACGCCTCACACTTCCCGCATTCCTCACTTCGAATGGCCGGTATCTGGACGGAAGACTTCACCGTACGGGCTTACGAGATCGACCCGCGCGGGCGGGCGTCGGTGCAGACGCTCTGCAACTACCTGCAAGAGGCAGCGGGGCGGCACGCCCGTGCGCTCGGCGTCTCGGTGGAGCAGCTGCTCGACAAGAACCTGACGTGGGTGCTAACGCGCTTGCACGTGCAGATCGACGCCTATCCGGAGCTGTGGGAGAAGGTGACGGTGGAGACGTGGCCCTCCGGCCAGAACGGCCTCTACGCCACCCGGGATTTCTTCCTTAAAGCCGAGGACCGCATCATCGCCCGTGCCACAAGCGCCTGGCTCGTCCTGGACGTGGCCCGGCGGCGACCTATCCGTACCCCCGCGTTCATCACCGAAATTCGCACGCCCGACCGCACGCGGGCGCTGGAGGATGATCTCGGCAAGCTGCCGCCGTTCGAGGAGCCGACGCACGAGTTGCCTTTCCGTGTCCGCTACAGCGATCTCGATCTGAATGCGCACGTCAACAACGTGCGGTACGTGGAGTGGGCCGTGGAGGCCGTACCCCAGGCCATCTTCGAGACGCACCGCCCTACCGAGATTGAGGTTCACTTCCGCGCCGAGACAAACCTCAACGACACCGTCCTGGCCCAGGTTCACCCCCACGAGCACGACCTCACCTTCCTCCACCGCCTCGTTCGCAAAGCCGACGGACGCGAAGTAGCAACGGCTCGTAGCCGGTGGCGCTGAATAGCCCCGCAGCAAAACCTTGGATGTCTGAGGGAGGGGAAGGCACGCGCTCAGGCTCGAATCCTAAATCCGAGAGGCGAATCTCGAATAGAGGCAGAGCCTCGCTGGCAATGAAAACTGGCGATGATTCCTTGTGCGTCCTTCTACGCGCATAAGGCTTCGCTTTCGGATTTGCGTGCGTCAGTCGGGCGATGCTGTCGTATCGAGTTTGGTTTTTCGGATTTCGAGTTTAGGATTTCGAGTTTAGGATTTCGGGTTTGGATGACCCCGTTGCCGCGCAACTCGGGGGTCCATGCGGACCGCACGTATTTCCGACGCGCTACTTAAAAGGAAAACGTGACGCCCAGTTGGGTGAGGATCATGTCCGTTTCGGACTCGTCGATGAAGAGTTCCACGCGGCCGCGGTCGCGCCGGATGCCGCCTTTGCGCAGGTAGCGGGCATGTCCGCCGAAGAGGTAGCGCATCCCGGCATTGACCTGGACCGCCACACGACCCCCGTGACCACCCAGACGCCCCCGGTACACCTTCACCTGAAGGCCGCCGCCCAGACCGTAGCTCAGCGCCGTGTCGTCGTAATTGGTTGAACTGAAGACGCTCTCGCCGTAATCGTCCACGTCCTCTATCCGCGTCTCGGTAAAGAAATACTTGAGGCCGAAGAGACCGTCCACATAGGGACGGACGGGGCCGTTGGGCGGCTGAAGGCGCACGAGGAAGTGCCCCAGCAAGATGTTGTTGCTCGTCACCACGTCCACGAAGACATCCGGGATGGTTAGGCTGAACGGCTCGCTCCGACGCTCGTAGCCATTAACGAGCAGCCCGAGATCAAGGCCAACGAAGACCGGCAATTCATCGAAAGCGAGGCCCCCCGTCATGTTCACCCCGAAGCCGACGTCGCCGCCCGCCGCTTCGAACTGACCGACGGGCACCCCGACGAGGAAGGTGAGGCTGCCTTCGGGATGCACCTGGCTCCTTGCGGGCGCGGCAAGGAAGAGGAAGGAGAGAAGAAAAAGTAGCTTTTTCATGGCAGGTCGGTGTCCTCGTTTCTGGGCGAGAAGGTGGTTTCGTGGGTCGCCCCGATGGCACAAAGACCCCCCTGTTTCAAAAGCATCAAACTCCAAATCCCCAATGCCAAATCTCAGATTTCAGGTTTGTTCGAGCATCCCTGGATCTTGGAATTTGAATTCAGGAGCTTTGGGCTACCCGGTGCTGCCGTTGGCCAGTCGCACCGGCTCCGATTCTTTCAAAAATCGCGCCTCTGTGAACAGATCGAGTTCCTCTGGGCGTGGAAAACCGAGGACGACCTCCGCCATCAGCCGCCCGAACCGAAATCCGTAGCCCATGCCGTGCCCCGTGAAACCGGCGGCCCAGTAGCTCCCCACCAGCCCCGGCACCGCGCCGAGAACGGGCAACCGGTCCGGAGAGAATCCCATCACACCGCTCCACCGCTGCTGCACGTGGGCGCCGCGCGCCTGGGGGAAGTGGTGGTGCAGGTAGCGTTCCAAGTCGGCCTGCAAGGCGGGCGTCGTTGCATCCTCGTAACCCCTTTCCACGTCGTGATGGAGGTGGCGCGCGCCGCCGAGCAGGAGCGACCCGTCGTCGTGCTGGCGCAGGTAAAAATAGCCCTCGTGCGAGTAGGCCGGCAGGGGGAGCCAGCGCGGCAGGAGCGGCTCGGTGGCCAACATCTGCGCCCGCACCGGACGGACGAAACGGCTGAGCGACGGGATGAGGCGGGGCAAGTAGGCATTGACGGCGAGAACCACTTGCGCTGCCCGCACGCGCCGCACCGTCGTCTCCAGCAGCACGTCCTCTCCCGTTTCCTGCACCTCGCAGACAGGGTGGTCTTCAAGCACGAGCGCCCGGCTCTGGGCGGCGACATACGCGACGAGCGCCGCCGGGTTGAGCATGCAGCCGGAAGGCACGTAGAGGGCGCCGTGGAAGCCCTGCCCGCTCAGCCGCCGGTTCGCCTCGTCGGGGGGAAGGAAGGCGACGGGCGATCCGTCGGCTCGCATCCGGGGCACCCCGTCGGCCAGCCGTTCGGCCTCCTTGCGGCTGCCGGCCACCGTCAGGCTGCCGCTCGCCTCCAGGTCGAAAGCCTCGGGTTTAAGCTGGGAGGTGATGAGGCGCTGGTTCTCTCGCGTGAAATTCCACAGGCGTCGCGTTCGCTCCGGCCCGTACAGTTGCAACGCGGTAATGTAATCATCCGACGTGCCTTGCAGCAGGAAGCCGGCGTTGCGCCCACTCGCCCCCGAAGCGAGCCGCCCGGCCTCGACGACGACCACCTCCAGCTTCGGACGCAGCCGCCGCAGCCAGTACGCCGTGGCGCAGCCGATGAGGCCGCCGCCCACTACGGCCACGTCACAGGCGATCTCCGCCTCTCTATTGCGCTGCTGCCAGAACGATAACGTCATGTATTTTCGGCGTGCGCGTCTCGGATCCCGAGTTCTTCTGCAACACGAAACCTGAACCGCGAGACACTTTACTGATTCACATCGACGACGACGCGGCCCTGGATCTGGCCCTGCATGATGGCCTCGGCTTTTTCGGCGATTTGCCCCAGGCCGATCACCTCGGCGCGGATGCGGTCAAACGTCTCTTCGGAAAGCACGTCGGCGAGGCGGTGCCAGGCGCGGCGACGGCGGTCGTTGGGGCACGTGTTCGAATCGATGCCGAGCAGGCTTGCGCCGCGCAGGATAAAGGGAAAGACGGTGGTGTGCAGTTGGAACCCCCCGGCGTTGCCACAGGCCGCCACGCTCCCGTGCCGCTCCAGCTGGGCAATCACCGCTGCCAGCGTCGCACCGCCGACGGTATCCACCGCCCCCGCCCACCGCGCCGACTCCATCGGGCGCTGCGGCCCCTGCGCCAGCTCGTCGCGGTGGATGAGCCGGGCAGCTCCCAGGTCCCGCAGATACGTGTGCGCCGCCTCGCTTCCCGTGGATGCGACGACGTCGTAGCCGAGCGCGCCGAGGAGGGCCACGGCGAAACTGCCCACCCCGCCGGAAGCGCCTGTCACCACGACCTCGCCAGCACCCGGCGGCAGGCCATGGTCTTCGAGCCCCATCACGGCCAGCATCGCCGTGAAGCCCGCCGTACCCGCCGTCATCGCATTTTGGGGCGTGAGCGATACAGGGAGGGGTACCAGCCACTCGGCGCGCACCCGCTGGAGCTGGCTGTAGCCGCCCCAATGTGTCTCGCCCAGCCCCCACCCCGTCTGGATCACCCGATCCCCGACTTCAAAACCCGCCACCTCCGAAGCCTCCACCTCGCCGACGAGATCGATGCCGGGGATGAAGGGGAACGCGCCCCGAATGATCTTGCCTTTGCCAGTGACGGCGAGGCCGTCCTTGTAATTCAGGCTCGAATAAAGGACGCGGACGAGCACATCCCCCTCGGGAAGCTGATCGCGATCCACCGCGCGTACGTCGGCATGCATGTCGCCATCGTCGTTCTGATCTAGAAAAAGGGCCTGGGGCATAAAGCAGTGATGTTTTCATCGAAAGTCCCGGTGCCGCGCAAAGAGCGATACGGTGCGCGTGCAAAGCTAAGGAAACAACGCCGACAAGTTAAACGCAACGGCCTGGGACGACGTGCTAAAAATATTTCCTCAAGTGCCTCTTTTTTTTTGACTAAGCTTTTATGACCTTTATGCAAATTCCACTTTCGTCACCTCTCCCCCGGCAGCATCGAGTGGAAGCCTCCAAGATTAAGGCAGGCAAGAGGCATGTCTATCCGGCTGGCCGAGAGACTCAGCGCCGAACGCGCCCACCGCTTCGTTGGGCGGGGGGCTGAGAAGTCCCTCTTCGAGACGGCCCTGAAGACGGGCATGTTGCCGTTCCACCTGTTGTTCGTGCACGGCCCCGGAGGCATTGGTAAGACGTCCCTCCTGCAGCAGTTCGCGGCCCGCTGCCGCCGCGCCGAGGTACCTGTCCTGGCCCTCGACGCACGGAACCTGGAAGCCACCCCGGCCGCTTTCGCCGACGCCGTCGCCCAGGCAGCGCGCCGCCCTTCGGAGGCCGACCTTTTCTCTTTCCTCGACGCGCATGACCGGACGGTGCTCCTCGTCGATACGTATGAGTTGCTGGCCCCCCTCGACGGGTGGCTGCGCGATGTCTTTCTCCCCGAGCTGCCCGACAGCGTGGTGGTGGTGATGGCCGGGAGGCAGCCGCCGGCGCCGGGCTGGCTCGAAGATGCGGGATGGCAGGCCCTGTTGCGTGTGCTACCCCTGCGCAACCTCAGCCCCGACGAGAGCCGCGACTTCCTAGAGGGCCGGCAGATTCCCCCGGAGCGCCACCCCGCCATCCTCACCTTCACCCACGGCCACCCCCTCGCCCTTTCCCTCGTCGCCGACGTCTTTGACCTGCGCCCGCAGCACGACTTCGACCCCGAGCATGCACCCGACATCATCCAGCGCTTGCTCTCCCGGTTCATGCAGAAGGCGCCGGGGCCGGCGCACCGTGCGGCCCTGGAGACGTGCGCCCTCCTCCGCGCCACCACCGAGTCGCTCCTCGCCGACATCCTCGGCTTCTCCGAAGCGCATGACCTCTTCGACTGGCTGCGGTCGCTCTCATTCATCGAAGCTGGTCCCCTCGGCCTCTTCCCCCACGACCTCGCCCGCGATGCCCTCTCGGCAGA
>JAHEMB010000080.1 GCA_024643915.1 Rhodothermaceae bacterium
GAAATCGACTGGCAGGCGTTTGTCAAGACGCTTCAAGACGTCGGCTACAATGATGTGCTATCTATCGAGCACGAGGACCCCGAGTACGAAGGCTCGGTTGAGCAGGTGAAAAAGGGCCTGCGGCTGGGCCGCGAGCACCTCGCCCGGTTTACCTGAGAGAATGCGGAGCCGGAGAGTGATAGGTGAAAAGTCGGATGCAAGCACCCTCACCCCGATAAACAGAATCGGGGCAGGCTCCTCACGCCTCAATCAATTTCCCACGTCAGACTCGCTGAGGGAAAGCCAGTCGCGGGGATAGAAGAACCAGGCAGCGGCGGCTTCGGGGGTGCCTGGTTCGGGGTGCCAGTCGTAGTGCCAGCGGACGCGCGGTGGCAGGCTCATCAAAATGCTCTCGGTGCGCCCCTCCGTTTCGATGCCGAACTTCGTGCCTCGGTCGAAGAGCAGGTTGAATTCGACGTAACGGCCCCGGCGAATCTCCTGGTAGTGGCGTTCCTGTTCGCCGTAGGGTTGGTCCTTGTGACACGCGACGAGAGGGAGGTAGCTTTCGAGGAAGGCATTTCCGGCGTCGCGGGTGAAGTGGAAGGCGGCTTCAGGGTCGCCGCGCAGGTAGTCATAGAAAAAGCCGCCCACGCCCCGCGTCTCGCCGCGATGGGGGAGGTAGAAATAATCGTCGCAGGCGCGTTTGAAGGCGGCATAATCGGCCACGCCGGGGTGGCGAGCGCATACGTCGCGCCAGGTCCGTTGGAAATGCTGCGCGTCCGCCAAGGTGGGGTAGTAGGGCGTCAGGTCCGCCCCGCCGCCGAACCATTGATCGACCGGCTGGCGCAGATTCTCGCCGAGCGCAAAATAGCGGAAGTTGGTGTGGACGGTCGGGACGAAAGGCGAGCGGGGATGCAGGACGAGCGAGATTCCGGTGGCGAAAAACGGCGCGGCCTCCACGCCCAGCAGCCCGGCCATCCGCGCAGGCAGCACCCCGTGCACCGCCGAGGTGTTCACGCCTGCCTTCTCGAAGACCGCGCCTTCTTCCATCACACGTGAATCGCCCCCGCCGCCGCCTGCCCGTTCCCATCGGTCGCTGCGAAATCTCGCCTGTCCGTCCGTTTCTTCCAGCGCACCACAGATTTCAGCCTGCAAGGCCTCGACGAAGCGCTGCATGCGGTGGGCCATCGGCTCGTCCGTGTCGAGAGGGAGAGGCTCCATCGATGAGGGTAGGTTCAACCTTGGATGTCAGAGGCGCTCCGAGCGAGTAGCAGTCCAAACAATCGCCCACCCCAAAAGTACCACGGGCCGGCAGTATTTCACAGGTTTTCCAATCCCTCGAAACGGCGCATGACCATCATCGAGCTCGCTCCAGAAAAGCACGAAATCCTCGACTTCATCGACGACGCCTTCCGACAGCTCCAGGACGCCGGGGCAGAGGCGAAATTCATCGTCGTGGGCGGAGAGGCGTACACCCTGCTGCGCAAGGCCATCGGCGAGCGTTTCCAACGGGGAGCGGGCCGCTTCGAGACGTACCAGCACGTCCCCATCGTCCTCGACCCTTTTCGGTCCGACACGGTGTGTGTGCTGCCGGCGCCAGCCGAATGCGAGAAAGGTGTGAATCCGGTACGGATCGAATCATAACTACGCCCTTCACCAGGGGCCGAGCAGACCGACGATCTCCTGCGCAAAGTGACGGCCCCAGAAGGCCGGCGGCGTAGCCTCGAAGGTCATGTCTTCCTGACGGGTCGGGTGGGTGAGGGTGAGTCGGTAGCAGTGCAGGGCGAGGTTGCGCCCGTCGAGTTCGCGTGTGGCGCCGTAACGGAAATCGCCGAGAATCGGGAATCCAAGGTGGGCCAGTTGGACGCGGATCTGATGGGGCCGGCCCGTCTTTAGATCGACTTCGACAAGGCTGAGGCCGGCGGCCTGCCCGAGCGCGCGCCAGTGCAGTTCGGCCCGCTGCGCTTTTGGGAGGGTGGGGGGCACCACCCGTACCTGCCGGTCCTCTTTGACGAGGTAATCGACCAGGTGCCCGCCCCCGGTACACAGGCCCTCGACGAGAGCCATGTAGCGTTTTTCAGGAAGGCGCTGGCGGAACTGCTGCGAGAGCCTGGCCGCGGCTTTCGACGTGCGGGCGAGGGCCATCACGCCGGAGGCTGGGCGGTCTAGTCGGTGCACGAGGCCGAGGAAAACGTTGCCCGGCTTGTCGAATTTCTCCTTCAGATACGCCTTGCCCAGGGTGAGCAGGTCGTCATCGCCCGTGGCATCGGCCTGCGCAAGCATCCCTGCCGGCTTGTTGACGACGAGGAGATGGTTGTCAAGGTAAAGGACGGCGAAGGTCATAAGGCGGCGAGCGCTTCGCGATCCGCTTTCTTCAGCCCCTTCACCACAAGGGTATACGAGTCGTCGAGCATCTCGATGACGACGGATCGATCGAGGCTGCCGTCGAGGAGGACGGTGTTCCAGTGGCGCTTGTTCATGTGGTAGCCGGGTTGAACGGCTTCGTAGGCCTCTCGCAACTCCACCGCGCGATCCGGCGCGCATTTCAGGTTGACGGTCGTCGGAAACGCCTCCAGGTTGACAAGGGCGAAAATCTTGCCGCGCACTTTGAACGCCAGCACGTCCGGCCCGAACGGCAAGTCCTCCGTCGCCCCCGGTTTCCCAAGGCAATAGTCACGCAGTGCTTCAATATGCATGGGGGTCAGCAGGAGTTAAGAAGGGCACGCGCGAAGTCGGCGACATGAGAGAGCGAGACCGGGCAATCTCTGCTGAAATTTCGTTTTGTGAAGGTGAATATAAGCAATGAGAAGACGTTCTTTATAGGGGACACAAGGGATCGCAGAGGACTATCACGGCTCGTCCTTGAGAGTGAATTGACTTAGGAGAAAGTTCACCCTGGCGCTGGAACAGCAGGTTCAGAATAGGTTGTAAACCAAATAGACGGCGGATCTTACGCATCCCTCACACCCACCCCCGCATCATGACGCCGCGTCAGTTTCTCAAGAAGTACCGTTATGACGAGCGTCTCGTTACGGGCGCCTATTATCCCTTGGAACCCCTGCCCGTTGAACCGGGCGACCGGATCGGTGTGGTGCTACTGAACCTCGGTGGGCCGGATAGTGCGCAGGACGTGGAGCCGTTCCTCTACAACCTGTTCATGGACCCCGCCATTATCGACATCCCCCTCCCGAAATTCGTTCGCCCCGCAGTGTGCCGGTACGTGGCGCGGACACGGTCCGAAAAGGTAGGCAAGGATTACGAGGTAATTGGGGGCGGCTCGCCCATCAACCGCCTTACGCGTGAACAGGCCGCCTGCCTCGAAGAGGCTCTGAATGCCCTGATGGGACCGGGGGCGGACGTGTCGTTTCACACGTATATCGCCATGCGATACTGGCACCCTTTTAGTGAGGAAGCGGCGGCGAAGATGAAAGCCGACGGCATCGATAAGGTGGTGCTGCTGCCGTTGTATCCCCACTATTCCAAGACCACCACCGGCTCCTCGCTCTTCTACTGGTGGCAACTCGACAAAGACGGCGAGATTCCGCGCTGGCCGACGACGCAGGTGTTCGAGTACGCCGCCAACCCCAAGTACGTGCAGGCCGTCAGCGAGCGCATCGACGAGGCGTTGCAACGCTTTCCGCGAGAGGTGCGCGACACGGTGCAGCTAGTCTTCAGCGCACACGGCACGCCCCTCAAGGAGATGAAGGAGCGCCGCGACCCCTACTGCTGCCTTATCCACGCCACCGTGGACCGGGTGATGGCGCTTCGAGGCCACGACCACCCGTACCACGTCAGCTTCCAGAGCAAGGTGGGGCCGACCGAATGGCTGACCCCCAGCACGCCTGACAAGCTCAAGGAACTGGGCGAAGCGGAGCACAAGGCGGTGCTGATCATTCCTGTCGCCTTTGTGACGGATCACATCGAGACGGCCTACGAACTGGATGTGGAAGTGCGGCAGGAAGCCGAGCACTTTGGTATTGAACACTTCGAGGTCACCTCCGGCCTGAACTGTCACGCGCTTTTCATTGAGGCCCTCGCCGAGGCCACAGTCGCCCAGCTTCGGCTGCCGGCCCCGCCTCCCGGCATAGACGCGTCCGGCGATGGCGCTCCAACGGCTCGGGCTTATCCGCTTCGTCCGCTGGATGACCTTCCGCATTTCCAGGCCGCCGAGCGCTGCACGCGCTGTCATCAGTGCGAATACATCGCCGAAGCGAAGCGGTGGGATGCGTCGGAGGAGGTGCCTGGGCCTCCTACGGACCGCCGTCCGACGCAGGTTTGACCGAGGGGCGGGAGACGGATTTGGCGGAAGCTGCTGTCCTTGCAACTGCGTCCTCTTGCTGAAGAGCTGCTATGACGGGGTTGGACGATCATTTGCTTCGCACGTTTGCTGCCGTGCCCCAGGCGAGCCGCGTGCTCGATCTGGGTTGTGGCGACGGACGGCATACCGTGGCCCTCGCCCGCCTGGGCTTTGACCTCTTCGCTTGCGATGAGCAGCGGGGCGCGGTGGCGGCGGTGCGGGAACAACTGGCACCTCTATTGGGGACAGAGGAAGCCGCGCGACGTTTCACCCAGGCTCACCTCGATGCCCTCGGCTACCCCGACGATTTCTTCGATTGGGCTGTTGCGGTCGCGCCTTTTCTCGCATCGCACGACCGGGGCCGTCTCGTCGATACGCTCAGGGAGCTGCGCCGCGTGTTGAAGCCGGGCGCGTGGGTGTATGTGGCCGCGTCAGAAGCTCCAGACACCCTGAACTCCCGACAGGCATCGCAAGGCTTTGCCGGCGACAGCGAGATGACCTTTACGTTCACGCCGACGACCCTGGTCGCTCTCATGGAAGAAGCCGGTTTCGTCGAAGCCCAGGCCCCACATACGATTCATGAAGGCGAGGACCGCTTTCTCAGCGCCATCTTCCGCCACGTCGATCCGGGCACCCCGATCTAAGCAGATTGCATTATTATGGAAGTACGGCACGATCTCTCTACGAAGCAAAGTGAGGCTTTTTTTGAAGAAGCCAGGCAGGTCATTCCCGGCGGAGTCAACTCACCCGTTCGGGCCTTCAAGAGCGTGGGCGGGACGCCACGCTTCATTGCCCGCGCCGACGGTGCTTATCTGGAGGACGTGGATGGCCAGCGTTATGTAGACTACGTCGGCTCCTGGGGACCTATGCTTTTCGGCCACGCCCACCCCGACGTCGTGCGCGCCGTGCAGCAAGCCGCGCTCGATTCCACCTCGTTCGGCGCGCCCACCGAAATAGAGATTCGCATGGCGGAGCTGATTTGCGATCTCGTGCCCTCCATCGAAAAGGTGCGGATGGTGAATTCCGGCACCGAGGCCACGATGAGCGCCGCCCGCCTGGCCCGAGGTTTCACCGGACGCGACAAGATCATTAAGTTCGCGGGCAACTACCATGGACACGGCGACTTCTTCCTGATCGCCGCCGGCAGTGGGGCCATGACTTTCGGCGAGCCCAATTCTCCGGGCGTGACGCGGGGCAACGCGCAAGATACGCTCGTGGCTCGCTACAACGATCTGGCCCACGTCCGCGAGATCGTCGCGGCTAATGCGGGCGAAGTGGCCTGCATCATCGTCGAGCCGGTAGCCGGCAACATGGGCTGCGTCCTGCCCGAGCCTGGCTTCCTCGAAGGCCTGCGAGCCCTCTGCGACGAGGCCGGCATCGTGCTGATTTTCGACGAGGTGATGACTGGCTTCCGGGTGGCCCGGGGCGGGGCGCAGGAACGCCTCGGCGTCCTCCCGGACTTGACGACGCTGGGCAAGATCATCGGCGGCGGTTTGCCGGTGGGGGCCTATGGGGGCCGCCGAGAGATCATGGATTTCATCTCCCCCCTCGGCCCGGTCTACCAGGCCGGCACGCTCTCCGGCAATCCGCTCGCCATGCGGGCCGGCTACACCGTGCTTTGCAAGATCGCCGAGGAGGCCGACCTGTACGACCGGCTGGAGAGCTTCGGACAGGCGCTGGAGGAGGGCACGCGCGAAAACCTGCGCGCCGTCGGTCAGGATCTATATATGACGCGGCTCGGCTCGATGGGATGTCTCTTTTTCACCGAAGAGCGCGTCGTGGATTTCGACTCGGCGTCGCGGTGCGACGCGGCGGCCTATGCCCGGTATTTCCACGCGATGCTCGAACAGGGTGTTTACCTGGCCCCTTCGCAGTTCGAGGCGTTCTTCTTTTCGACAGCGCACGGCGAGGCCGAATTGGAAGCGACGCTCCTGGCCCAACGGCGGGCGTTGGAGATGGCCCTCGCCTCAAGCCGCTAAATGAGGTCGATTCGCCCGCACGCCACGGGGAGGGTCGCCTGGGGCGGTAGGCCGCCAATGGACTGTACCGTGTTAGGCAGGGGCGTGCCCGGGGCCACCCCGTGAAACACGACGGTCCGATTGAACAGATCGAGCGGCTTGCCCGCGCCAAGCTTCACGACCGCGTCGCCAGGGTTGGGATCAGGAGCCTGCAAGTCATCCAGCAGCGTCTGATAGGACGTGCTCGCGATGTAGCCGATACTCCCAGTGCTGCTAGCAGTAGGAAAAGCACCAGCGGGCTGCGTTGAAAGGTCGCTATCGAGGGGAATGAGGATGGCGCCGTAATACGGAAGGCCTTCCACCACGTCAATGAAGCCATCGTTGTTTGTGTCGGCGTAAGGGGGCGGGCAGACAGCGCCTGCATGGACGTGCTGCGCATGCATTATAGAGGGCGCCATGTTCAGCCCGGCAGTCTCGGCCGTGAAGAGGTCGCCGGTGCGTGAAAACGTGGCTTTGCCGGTAGCAAGCTGGATGCCCGGCCCGTCGTTCATGCCGTTAACATCGGCTAGGAAAAACTGGTTGATGGAAGGGCCGGGATTGGGGCCAGGCGCAGGGATAAAGTTGAACAGGTCACAGCCCGTGACCGTGAAGGCAACCAGAAGGAATAGGCTAAGCGAACGAAGAAAAGCGTTGGACATGGTTTGTTGATTTAGCGCCGTAGATAGCCTCCATCTTCGTAAAGCAGAGGTTGGCAGGTTACTGATTTTGAGGAGCGAGATGATAGGGACGGCGCGCATCCAAAAAAAGGGTCTTTCACGGCATTCGTCGCTATCGTTACAATTCCTTTCAACGAAGCGGTAGTGAGCGGCATCCTAGAGAAGAGCGCCGAAGGTAGCTCGGCGCCGTTCCACCAATCAAGGAGGTGCCATCATGACAAGCATCCAGGGTTTTCGCTCCTTCCTCGCCACCCTCGTCCTGCTCCTTGCAGGGGGTGTCGCCGAGGCTGCTCCCGAAGGGGGCTTCTACATTTCCGTCGAGGGAGCGTCTGCCGGCGCGCAGCAGGCGGGGGCAGTGTTGGTAATCCGCACCATCGGCTGCCATGAACCCAGCAAAGCCAACGTGCGCGTCTACGCGGAAGGCATTGTGGGCGACAAGCGGATGTCCCTCTTGCTGCGGCCCCGACAGACGAGCAAAGGCGTATTCGTCGTCGAGCGGACATGGCCGGACGAAGGAGTGTGGGTACTGGCCGTCTCAGCGAATTATCGTGGTCACGAGAGCGCGGTTCTCGTGCCGCTTGAAGGGGAAGGAAGCCCTGGCGAGACGTTTGCCACCCGAGGCGAGGCGCGTACCATTGGGAAAGGCGAAGTGGAAGCGGCGCTGCAAACCCTCGTCGCGGGCCATCCACGGTCAATACGGACCGCTTCAGGTTCATAAGCGAAAGGAGGAGGGATGCAACCTGAGCGGGGCAGCGGAAGTAACCGAAGGAGATTCGGCTCGCTGCTCCGCTCCAACGATGATGCTACTTTTCGCTTTTGCCCTCTACTCGCTCCTGCTGCACAGGCTGGGCTTTTTCCCACCTGTCGCGGAATTCCGCGAGGCGCAGGCGTTCGATGCCCTGCTACTAGAGGTGGGGGAGACGGAGGAGTGGGAGACCCGCATGCAACAGCTGTCGCGCCGGATCCACGGCGGTCAGCGGACGCCGTCGCTCCAATTCAAGCTTGGCAAGTGAGCACCGCGAGGGCGGGCACCGTGCGCTGCGGGTCGGTCGGTGAGGGCGGTCTGTTCTTCGAGGCGCCCGAGGGCATGGCGAAGCATCATCATCATCCCCACGAGTTGCCGGTTTTCTTCGAGGGCGTCCTGCACGCCGGTACTGGCCGAAAGGTCGAGCGATCGAAGCCGGGTAATGTGTCCCTCCAATCGCTCCAGATAGACGTGAATCCTGTCGTTGCTCGGCGCTTCCATCGCAAGGCCCTCGGCTCTATATGAAATAAGGTTGTCGTCAGCAGACTTCCTTTTCTAGTACGTAGCATCGGTTACAAGTATTCGGCCTTAACCGGTCTCCAGCTTGATATAGCTTGAATTTCCTAAGTTGAGCGATTCTGTTACCCGCGTTTAGCCTGCATCACGTTGCCCGAGCAGGCACTGCATGATCACCACGTCGTGCCAACGCCCCTGCTTGAAGCCGATCTCGCGTTGCACGCCGACCACCTCGTACCCGAAGCGCTCGTGAAAGCGGATGCTGCCCCGGTTGACGGCCATGATGCGGGCCAGGACATGGTGATAGCCGAGGTGCCGGCACCGCTCCATCAAGGCCGCTTGCAGCTGGGAGCCATATCCTTTCCCGGTGAGATCACGCCGGAAGTAGATGGACGTTTCGCAGGCGAAGCGGTAGCCCGCGCGGTCACTATACCGCTTGATGATGCCCCACCCAATGACCTTGCCCTCCTGCTCCATCACCAGCAGGGCCTCTCTCTCGCCGAAGCGGGCCATCTGGCGGCGAAAGTCTGTGGCGCTTTTCTCCTCCTCGTCCATGGTGCTGTCCCCGGCCGCGATCGACGCGTTGTAGATGGCGGCGAGGGTCGGGGCATCGACCGCCGTCGCCTCGCGGATGGAGAGCGATTCCGTCATGGCAGCGGCGCGAGGTCGATCCAGAACGGGATATACAGGACGCCGCCTGTGGCGGGTCTCGCCTCCAGGGCGCCACTTATCATCCTCTCCGGCTCCCACGTCTGCACCAGCAATCGTGCAAAGGGGACGCGATGCCCGCTGCTGCCAAATCGACCATGCCACGCCGATTCGATCCGAGGAAGTGCGGCCTCCACTTCTGAAAGCGTGAGAAGAAAGCCCTGGTTGCCGCTTGAAGGGTCCGCCTCGCCATGCTGGGTGAATCTGAGTGTCAGGGTTTGGCTCTGGCTGTCGACGGCCCACCCAATGCTGGCTTCGGAAGTAATCGGTACGCCCTC
>JAHEMB010000081.1:0-2755 GCA_024643915.1 Rhodothermaceae bacterium
GCCGCGCTGAAGCATCTGCTCCACGCGCTGGTTGATGCGGCGGTACAGCGCCGGGCGGGGCCGCTCAAGGACGATGGTGCGATAGCGGAAAGCCGGCGCCGGTTGTTGCGCCTGATACCACGAAAGCGTATTCCCCGTGCCGTGGTAGACTTCCAGTGCGCGAACGAGGCGCTGCGTTTTCGTTGCATCCATGGTTGCTGCAGCCTGCGGATCGATTCGGGCTAGCTCTGCATAAAGGCCGTCGGCCCCTTCGTCTTCGAGGCGTTGTGCGAGCGCGTCGCGGAGGGCTGGGTCTACGATTGGAATTTCGGCGATGCCGTGTTGGAGGGCATGCAGGTACAAGGTTGAGCCGCCAACTACGAGAGGGGGCCGTCCCCGTTCGATGATCTCCCGGATGCGGGCTTCAGCCTGGCGGGCGAACGCACCTGCTGAAAAGGCGCTCCCCAGATCCAGTTCGCCTATGAAATGATGCGGGGCGCGTGCCAACTCCTCGGTCGAAGGCTTGGCGGTGCCGATGTCCAGGTCCCGGTACACCTGTCGGCTGTCGGCTGAAATGATCTCAGCACCCAGTTGCTCGGCCAGCCGAAGGCTAAGCTCGGTCTTGCCGACGGCGGTGGGTCCGGTGATCGTAAGGACAGGCGGCATCATGGGCGCGGGGTAAAATTCCTGTTGATTCACGCACGAATAGGGGGCCGGGAAGGATTTGCTAACGGGAATCGCATCTGGAGGCTATATTATAGCCCGTGCTATCTCCGACCCAATCCTTATCTCTTCAGTGACCAGCAACGATTCACCGAGCCGGTCGACAACGGCATTACAGGTCCTCGGCCTGATTGCCATCCTGCTGCTTTTCTTCGTCAGCATCGAGTTAATGGGTGACTCGTTCAAGCTGATGGGGAAGGGCTTCGCGCAGACCCTGCTCGAAACGACGTCCAACCCGTTCGTTGGGCTTTTCATCGGCATCCTCGCAACCTCCCTTGTCCAAAGCTCATCGACGGTCACGTCGATGACGGTTGGGCTGGTGGCGGGCGGCGGGTTGACCATCGCCGGGGCCATCCCCATCGTGATGGGGGCGAACATCGGCACGAGCGTGACCAACACCATCGTCTCCCTCGGCTCCATCACGCGAAAGGACGAGTTTCGGCGGGCCATGGCCGGGGCCACCGTCCACGACTTCTTCAACCTGCTCGCTGTCGCCGTTCTCTTCCCGCTCGAATTGCTTTTCCATGTCGTCTCAGGCACGGCGGCTGTGCTGACCGACGCGCTCGCTGGTGTCGGTGGGACGAAGCTGTTGAGCCCGCTCAAGCTCATCACGGATCCCGTGGCCGACGGGGTGATCAGCTTGATGCAGCAGAACGGCGTTGCTGTGTTGGTGGCCGGGCTGCTTTTGCTGTTCATCTCGCTCCGGTACCTGGTGAAACTACTGAAAACGCTCGTGCTGGGCCGCTCCGAGGAATTGCTGCATAAATACATCTTCGGGCCGCCGGCGATTGCCCTCGTGTTCGGGATGTTGATCACCATCATGGTGCAGAGCTCGTCGATCACCACCTCCATCACCGTGCCTCTCGTGGCGGCAGGCATCGTGACGGTGGCGCAAATCTATCCTTTCGTTCTAGGAGCCAACATAGGCACAACAATTACCGCCCTGCTCGCGGGCCTTGCCCTTGCCGCGAGCGGCGAGCCGGCTGCTATCGCCGGCCTGAAAGTGGCCTTTGCGCACCTTTGTTTTAATGTCTTCGGCATTTTGCTCTTTCTGCCGATCAAGTTCCTGCGCAACATCCCGATCAGGCTGGCCGAGGCTTTGGGTAATCTGGCAGTGAAGAACAGGGGATATGCCATCGGATACATTCTGGTCGTGTTTTTCGTTCTCCCGCTCCTTGCCATTCTCTTCACGCGCAACCTCGACATTGGCTACGATCCACCCGTGCCCGATGCGCTTGAGCGGGCCTTTCCGGACACCACAGCCGTCGATACGACGGTCACTTCGCAGCGTCTGGTGTTCAAGCCCTAAGCGCCAGCGGCAGCAGGAGCGCCGCGAGCCCGGCCAGGCCCGCACCCATCAGAAAAGCCGCTGCCGGGTTCACCGTTTCCCAGAGCAGGCCAAAAAGGAGGCTCGCCGGCAAGGCGGCGAGGCCTGCTACGAAATGGTACGCCCCGAAAGCCCGTGCTCTGAACCCCTCGGGTGTCAGCTTCGCCACGAGTGCTTTCTCAGGCGCTTCGGTGAGGCCGTAGAAGAGGCCGTAGGCGAAGAACAGCGCCCAGGCATGCCAGGCCGTTGAGGCCCCGGCGAAGCCGGCGTAGACAGCGGCATACACGAGCCAGCCGGAGACGATGACCCACTTCGGGCCGAGGCGGTCGCTCAGCAGCCCACCTGGCAGGCTCCACATCATCTTGCTGATGTGCAGGAAGCCCCAGAGGAGTGGGATGAGCGCCACCGGCACACCGAGCGCCTCCGCCCGCAGCAGTAGAAACGCGTCGGAGGCATTGCCAAGCGTGAAGAGGAGCACCACGCCCAGGTAGCGCCTGAAGGTGGGATCGAGGGTGCGAAACTTGAGGCCGATTGGCTTTTCGACAACCTGGGGCGGCGGGATCTCACGTACTTTGAAATACAGGACGGCGAGGGCCACGAGGCCGGGCACCTTGAGCAACGCCTTGCGCGTCGGAAAAGCGCCGTTGGCATCGCGGTGGGCAACGACCGAGCGGGCCAGTGACGGCCCCAGGCCGGCGATGTGCGACAGCAGCGGCGCGGAGGCCA
>JAHEMB010000081.1:2765-9109 GCA_024643915.1 Rhodothermaceae bacterium
TACACGAGGCCGGGCAGGAAAGCCAGAGCAAAGACGAGACGAAGCTGTCCGGGGGCGAGGAGCAAGACCGCACTCGCCACGAGAGGGCCGATGACGGCGCCCAGATGATCGGCGGCACGGTGAAGGCCGAAGGCGGCGCCGTGCTGCGTAGCCGGCACCGAGGCCGCCAGGAGCGCGTCGCGGGGTGCTGTGCGGATGCCCTTGCCGACGCGGTCGGTGAGGCGGAGGGCGAGGACGTGCCAGGGCCGCATTGCGAGGGCAAGCAGGGGCCGGGTGGAGACGGCGAGCGCGTAGCCCCAACCGGCCAAGGCTTTTCGCCGCCCGAGCCGGTCAGAAAGCCAGCCTCCCGCCAGCTTAAGCAGGCTCGCCGTGCTCTCGGCAATGCCTTCCACCAGCCCAAGAAACGCCGCCGTGGCGCCCAGCCGTTCAACCAGGAACAGCGGCAAGAGCGGAAACACCATCTCGCTCGCCGTGTCGTTGAGCAGCGAGATGAGTGCGAGCGCGCCTACATTGCCTGTGGCGAGCAAGCGAAGCGACCGGCGGCCCTGAGCGGCCATGAGGGTCTACCCCTTCAGTAACGCGGCACGGACGGATCAACCTCCTTGCTCCAGGCCAGGATGCCGCCTTTGAGGTTAAAGGCCTTTGCGAAGCCGTTCGACCGGAGAAATTGCACGGCCTGCGCCGAACGCGCCCCCGATCGGCACATCACCACGATCTCCTCATCGCGGTGATCCTTCAACTCCTCAAGCCGTTCTGCAAGCTCCTGGAGCGGAATGAGGGTGCCGCCAAGGTTAGCGAAAGCATATTCGTCTGGCCGCCGGACGTCCAGAAGCACAGGCGCTTCGCCACGATCCTGGCGATCTTTGTATTCGGTGACGGTGATTTCTGGGATGCTGGCGTGGCGTAGCATAGAAAGAAGAGCAGTGGTTAGCGGTTAAGACGACAGGACGTTGTGTCCCTCCAACCCAATGGGGCGGACGCGGTCGCCTGCAAGTATGAGGAGGACTCCCTGCACGACCAGCAGGTTCGTCACGAGGAAAAAGACGGCTTCTTCTAGGGGCAGTCCCAGGGGGTCGATGTCGAGAGAAAAACGGTTCGAGATGTCCCAGATGCCCAAGCCAATGGCGATGCGGTCCGCGATCCAGAGGTACACGGTGGGGATAGCTACGCTCACTAGAAAGACGTGGCGCCGCTGCCAGAGAAACGCGCCGCCGAAGAGCCATAGGCCCAACAACACGGGACCGGCCCACGCAAGAATGAGGCCGAGGTATAGCCCGTGTTCCCAACCCGACAGCAGCAACCCGATGCCGATGAGCGTCAGCACACCGTAGACGCCTGCGCCCACCAGTCTCGCCCGTCCGTATCCGGCATCGGGCAACGTGAAGGAGGGCCGGTTGGAGCGCCCGAGCACGTGGTACAGGAAAAGACCGGTTAGAAACGGTTGAAGCACGAAAAAAAGGTACTCCTCGATAGGCACGTAGCCGATCACGCCGAGGACCCGATCGCTGCCGTACCCCCACACTTCGCGATAGACGAGGTAATTATCCCAGGGGGTGGTATAGAAAAAGGCGATGAGCGAAACGAGCGGCAAGGCCGTCCACGCGCGCCGTCCCCATTGCAGCCTGAAATCCCGGGGGATCGTTAAGGCCAACAACAAAATTGGCGGCACGAGGAAGACCAGCAGGAACGTGAAATACGTCATGGGCACGAATCTATAAGCGCTTGCGGTCGAGGTCTTTGAGGAGAGCGCGGGCGGCGTTGCGGCCGGAAGCCCCCATGATGCCGCCGCCCGGATGGGTGCTGGCGCCGGTGAGGTACAACCCTTTCAGGTGCGCTCGGTACCGCGCCATGCCCGAAAACGGGCGCAGCATGAACATTTGGTCGAGGCTCATCTCCAGGTGCATGACGTTGCCCCGGTACAGCCCCAACTCGCGCTCCAGCCACAGGGGATGCTGGAAAAGCTGGCCGACGATCTTGTCCTTCGTCCCCGGCGCGTAGGCTTCAAAAGCATTGAGGATGGTCTCGGCAACCATCGGGCCGATATCGTCCCACTGTGCGCCGTCGGCGAGCTCGTAAGGGAAATACTGCGCCCAGAGCCATAGTACTTCGCCTCCCGGCGGGGCCAGGCTGTCATCTACCGCGCTGAATGACATAGCGACGATCGGTGGATCGGAGGACGGGCGGCCCTGCAAGAATTCGCCGTAGGCACTCAGTACTTGCTTAGGGCTGCGGCAGATCAGTTGAAGGGCGACGCGAGCCTCGTCGCCAGGATGGGCGGTGTACTGGATGGGCGCATCGAGGGCGAGGCGCAGGATGGCACCGAAGCCGTTGCCGACGCGCATGTAGCGGCTGCCTTCGGGGCGGTGCGCTTCGGGCAGCAACCGGCTGAACGTTTCGATGGCGTGCGTACCCGATACCACGGCCCGCGCCGTGTACGTCTGCCCCTGCACGCGTACGCCCACGGCCCGCTTGTCCTCCACCAGAATCTCCTCGACTGGGGCCGAGTGGAACACGTCACCTCCGTGGGCCTCAACGTGCCGCTTCAGCGCCTGCGTCAACATGCCCGACCCACCACGCGGCCGGGCGATGCCGCCTTCGTGGTAAAGCGGCTGCCACAGCACGAACGGGCCGGTTAGGGGTTCGGTCGGCGGGGGGCCGGATTGCGCCGCCATCCAGACGAGGGGGGCCTGCACTTTGGGTTCGGAGAAGTATTCCGCCACTACATCTCCGTAGGGCCGGATGATGCTGCGGAGCGCCTGCGCCCACGGGCGCTTCGGGCCGCCGCCGAAAACGGCTTTCTTGCCGAGTTCGAACGGGCTGGGGGCGGTCAGGAAGGCGTCGCGCGTGGTGCGGGCGAAGTCGCGCCAGTCCTCGATGAACCGCCGGTAGGCGACTCCCTGTCCGGGGAATTTCGCGTCGAGATGTTCGACGGTCTGATCGAGATCGCGGTAGATGAAAAAGGAATCGCCGTCGGGGAATGGAGCGAAGAAGAGCGGATCGAGGTCCAGGTACTCGAGGCCGTACCGTTCCAGGCCTAGCTCCTCGACGATGGGGGTAAGCCGGATGAGAATGTGGGCGCTGCCGCCGAGGTCGAACTGATAGCCGGGGATGATCTCTTTGGTCGAGACGGCGCCCCCTACGATGTCGCGCCGCTCGAACACGGCGATGCGATATCCGGCCTGGGCGAGATAAGCGCTTGTGACGAGGGCGTTGTGCCCGGCACCGATAACGATAACATCGTAATCCAACCAATCCTCATGTTTCGACGTGCCGGGTGCCCCGCACGCCTTCGATCATAGAAAGGGCATTCAACAGCCGATATGCCGCGTCGCCACGGGCGTAATAGACGATACGAAGGCGAATGAGATCCTTGCCATCAACGTGCGATTCGACGTCCTTCTTTTGGATGTCGTGCTCGTAAAGTGCGTGAAGGAGCCGTTGCATGACGAGCGAATCATTCGGCGCGAGCAGTTCGATGGTCTCCTTCGCGCCACGTCGGGTCACCCAGTTCCGTAAAGGCTCCATCACCACAAGCGTCACCAATACGACCAGGGTTAGTGCGAAAGCGAAGAGTGGATACCCGATGCCTATGCACAGTCCGATGGCCGCCGCCACCCAGATTACCGCTGCAGTGGTAAGACCGTGGACCGCGCCACGTGCCTGGATGAT
Source organism: Rhodothermaceae bacterium (assembly GCA_024643915.1). Classification (GTDB taxonomy): domain Bacteria; phylum Bacteroidota; class Rhodothermia; order Rhodothermales; family JAHEMB01; genus JAHEMB01. The sequence continues at coordinate 6,435 of JAHEMB010000081.1, forward strand.
GCTGCCCGCACCGAGGAAGCCAATGCCGCTGACGACCTGGGCGGCGATACGGCCGGGATCGACACGCGTGATGCCCTCGGACCAGAGGAGGGGGAAGCTCATGCGCGACATTAGGCTGGGCATCGACTCGCTTACGATCATAAAAACTGTAGAGCCCACTGTGATGAGGACGATAGTGCGGAGGCCCGCCGGTTTGTTCTTGTGCTCGCGCTCCAGGCCGAGCAGGAATCCGCAAAGCAAAGCCGTACCGATCCGGATCGCGTAAGTGGGCATCAGCGCTTCGAAGTCAATCCAGTACATCTCCATAGCCAAGCGGGGTTAAAAGACCGTTATTGCAAACAAAAAACACTTGCATAAAGTACATAATTTCACTAATAATGGAAGAAGGCAGTCAGCGTCGGCACAGGAAAATCACCTTGACCCGAGGGGGCGGGCCATGAACTTCCTTTACCAAGTTCTCGCGCTTTTCTTTGCCCTCGGGCCGCTCCTTCTCGGGGTCGTCCTATGGAGCCTTATCTGGAACAGCCGGTCTGGCCCGTCGGACGAAGGGCCTCCACCCAACGGCCCACAGCGACGGCCTGTCCCGCCGCCGCCGTTGCTGCGCGGCAACCGGCCCCCGATGCCGCGCGGTTCGCGCCCGTTGGCACCCCACTTTCAGGTCAAATAGGGGAGGAGGGAGGTGGCGCATGAAACTAATCGACGTGACGCGACCCATGTCGCCCGGCATCGCGGTATGGCCGGGCGACATGCCCTTCACGCCGTTCTGGTCCGCGCGGATCGAAAAGGGTAGCAGCGTTAATGTAGGCGGGGTCACGCTTAGCACACACACCGGCACGCATGCCGACGCGCCGTTGCACTTCTTGTCCGACGGGAAGCCCATTGACGAATTCCCGCTGGGGCGCTTCTTTGGTCAGGCTGAGGTGGTGGAGATTGAGCAAGACGCCGAGGCAATCTCCACGGTACACGTTGTGCATCTTGATTCGGAGAAGGTCGAGCGCGTCCTTTTCAAGACCCGCAGCAGCCAGGTCCCGGCGGATAAATGGGAGCCTGACTTTGTGCACATCGAGCCTGCCGTCATCGAGTTCCTCGGTGCCCGTGGAGTCGTGCTCATCGGAACGGATGCCCCTTCGGTAGACCCGGCCGAGAGTAAATCACTGCCGGCTCACCATTGCCTTGCACGACACGGTATTGTGAATCTCGAAAACCTCTACTTACGAGATGTAATGCCTGGAAGGTATGACCTGATTGCCTTTCCTGTAAAACTTGTCGGGCTCGATGCGGCCCCTGTGCGGGCCGTGCTCCTGGAAAGGTGAGTAACAGCAATGTCACAGCGCCAGGGTAACCACGATACGGCTGAAGCATAACAAAAGTGCGGTATGTGTAGCCTAAGAAGCAAATGAGCAACGATTATGGACCTATTCACGCGAGAAGCGTTGACCGAACTGGCCCACGCCGACCAGGCGCCTGCCATCTCCCTGTTTATGCCGACTTATCGGGTAGAGTCGGAGCTCGCCCAGAATCCAATTCGCTTGAAGAACCTGCTAAAGGAGGCCAGGCGGCGGCTTCGTGAGGCCGGGTATAAAGACAGCCTGGCCGACGCAATTCTTTTGCCTGCCGAAGCCTTACTCGATCGCGAGCAGTTCTGGTTTGAAATGAGTGATGGAATAGCCGCTTTTCTTAGTGAGGACGGGGCGCGATTCTTTCGATTGCCCGTGCAGTTCGACGAACTGGTGGTCTGCGGCGAGCGTTTTCATCTAAAGCCGGTGTTTCCACTTCTCGCCAGCAACAATCGCTTTTTTGTGCTGGCGTTGAGCCAAAACCAGGTGAAGCTTTATCAGGGCACCCATTATGGCATCAGCGAGGTGCACACCACGGATATTCCATTGGATATTCATGACGCGGTACTGAAGTACGAGGTGGACCAACAATCTACGCAATTTCACACGGGTGCAAAGGTGGGGGGGCCGGCTGGCCGGCAGGAGGCGATCCGCCACGGCCAGGGTCGCCAGTCCGACGACCAGGCAAACCGACCGAAGGACTTGATCTGGCGTTTCTTCCAGCAGGTGGATGACGGAGTCCGTGAAGTGTTGCGGGACGAAACGGCGCCGCTCGTGCTGGCGAGTGTGCAGTACTACCTGCCAATCTACCGCGAGGTAAACAGTTATCCGCACCTAGTAGAAGATGGAGTAGTGGCAGGGAATGCAGAGCATCTGGCCCCACACGAGTTGCATAGAAAGGCTTGGCAAGTGATGGAACCGATCTTCCGCGCATCACAGGAGGAGGCCTTAGATAGGTTCGAGGAGTCGCTCCATCGCGAAGGAGACATGGCGTCGGCGGAGCTCAGCGAGATCGTGCCCGCAGCACGCTTCAGCCGTGTTGATACGCTTTTCGTATCCATAGGGGCGTATGCTTGGGGCCGCTTCGATCCGGAAAGCGCTGCTGTGGAGACGCACCGGGAGCGGGAAGCGGGTGACGATGACCTGCTCGACTTCGCTGCCGTTCATACCTTCCTGAATGGCGGCACCGTGCACGCTCTACGACCTGAGAACATGCCGGAGGAGGCCCAACTGGCTGCTGTCTTCCGTTTTCCCGTAGCAGCCGGCGCGGTGTAGTACACCGTTATTGCACAAAGTCATTTCTTCAATCGAATATAATCTGCAGCACTATCCCGCAAT
>JAHEMB010000082.1 GCA_024643915.1 Rhodothermaceae bacterium
TCGTTGCCGAAGCCCGGCTCGTAGTTGTAGCCCTTAAAGTCGGAGTAATCGACCTGGAGCTGGTAGAACGTCGAGTTCGACAGGTAGTGCGTCCACGAACCGAAGGCATGCCAGGTGTAGCGGTCCTCGTTGTTGTGGCGGTTGTTGGCGTAGAGCGAGTAGGACGGGATGCCGCCTGCGCGGTACCACGGGAAGTCCTTCCGCTCGAGTTGCTCATACCCACCACCCACGCGGATGCGGATCGGATCGACGGGGTTGAAAGCGAAGTTGCCGTTGAGCGCAAACGACTGCGAGCCGTTGTTCGGGCGCGCATTCGAGTTAGAGAACTGATCCTGCGTAAAGGTCAACGGCGCGAAGATCGGATCGGGGTGCGCTGCGGCTAGGTGGAAACCCTCCGGCAGACTCCCTTCCAGCAGGGCCAGCACGTCCGCCGAACCGAGCGAATCCGCAACGTTCCCCGGGAAGGGGAGATAGCGGATGTCCGTCGGATCATTGTCGTTGATGATCTGGACGGACTGCGGGTTAAGTTGGATGAAGTTGAACAGGTCCTCGCTGATCTGCGGGAACTCGACGGCACGCGGGCCGGCATCGGCACGGTCCGAGAACTCGCCGGCCATGAAGAAGCTCAGCCTGTTCTTGAAGAGCGGGCCACCGAGCGTCGCTTCGACGTTGTTGTAGCCGTAGTCGTCGAGCACCTCAGAGGAGATCGCCTCGACCGAGCCAAAGAACTTCGGCGCGCCACTCTTCGTGGTGATCGAGATGATGCCCGACATGGCGTCGCCGTAGCGGGCCGGGATCGAGCCGATGAGCATCTCCTGCTCCTGGATGGCCTGCGTGGGGACGGCCACCGAGCCGATGACGCGCACGCCGTCGACATAGTAGCTGACCTCTTCGTCACGACCGCCTCGGATGTAGAGGTTGTCCGAAGTCTCGCTCGAGACGACGCCGCCCTGGAGGGCCGCTACGCTCGCGACGCCGCGCACCGGGAGGTTTTGAATGTCCTCGCTGGTGACGACCTTCGGCACGCCGATGGCGTCCTTCTGGATCAGTGGGCGCTCGTACTCAACAACGATCTCGTCGAGCTGCACGCCCGGCGAGAGGTCGAAGTTGATTTCGCGCGTGTAGCCGGCGCTGACGTCCACCCCGGTGACGGTCTCGGCCTGGTAGCCGATAAAGGTCGCCTGGATGTCGTATTGGCCGACGGGAACGCCAAGGATGAAATATTCACCGTTGACGTCTGTGGCTGTACCGAGCTGCGTACCGACGATAAAAACGTTGGCACCGGGAAGTGGGTCGCCGGTGGACGCGTCGGTTACGCTTCCGGCCAGCTTGCCCGTCGTCTGCGCCCACGCGAATAGCGGCGTGGCGAGCAGCAAGAGTACGAGCGTACCCCATTTGCGTAACATGTGCTACCTCCTCTAGTTGATGTGTGGCTAAAGTTCCTGTGGCAGGTCCGCGCGTCCTCGCCCCGAAAGAAAAAGAAGCGCGCGGGCTACCGGCTAAAGGGTTAAAGAAAGAGAGGTACGTTGAGCGCAACGCGCCTGCCTGGGGAGCAGGCTACAACACAGCACGCGCAACCACCGGCCTTTCATCGCCCGAGGCGCCACCCTGTGGGGTAAGGTGGCTACGGACAGGGCGCGATGCTGCAACGCTTCGGTAGGGTCGAAGAAATGCTGTAACGCTGTTCTCGTAATTTCCTCTCCTTGGCCGTATTCGGCCCGTCTGGTGGATAAATTGACTGCGCGGAATATACTAGGTGCCTTTTCGCAAAGTCAAGGCATTGTAGCATCCCTGCGTTTATAAGTGTCCTTCTCGCAGAGTCTTCGCAAAGCCCGCCCGGAAGCGCTTCCCTGATTCTTCACCGGATTCAAGCGCTGACCAGATACACGTCCTCCACCCCTTCGAGCGCGGCGATACCGCGGAGAACGTCTTCAGGCACCGGTTCATCGACGCTGATGGCGGTGAGGGCCACAGCGCCGGGGCCGGTGCGCCCGAGGGCGAGCGCGCCGATATTTATGCCGGCTTCGGCCAGCAAGCCGCCCACCGTGGCAAGCATGCCGGGGCGGTCCACGTTCTTATAGAAGAGGATATTGCCTTCAGGCCGCACCTCGAACGAGTAGCCGTCGAGGCGGACGAGGCGGGGGTCGTCAGCGCCAAAGACGGTGCCGGCTACCTGGCGGCGCCCTCCGCTCGTCTCCAGTATCACTTCGAGCAGGCTGGTGAAGCCGCCGGGCGTGCTGGCCCGTTGCTCTTCCAACCGCAGCCCCATCTCTTCGGCCAGCACGGGTGCGTTGACGAGGTTGACAGGCTCCTCCACCCAGCGCCCCAACAATCCTTTGACGGCGGCGATGGTGAGCACCTCGGCGTAGCGGTGCGGCACATCGCCGTGGCAGCGCACCACGAGGCGGCGCAGATGGCCGTCGGCAAGCTGCCCGGCTACCTTTCCAAGCTTCTCGGCCAGGCGCAGGTAAGGCTGCACCTCGCGCTGCCCCGCCATGCGGAGGGCGAGGGCGTTGACGGCCGTCAGCACGGGTTCGCCTTTGAGCGCCCCGATGACCTGCTCCGTCACCTGCCGCGCCACCTTCTCCTGCGCCTCCTCCGTGGAAGCCGCGATGTGGGGCGTGGCAACGACGTTGGGGTGCCGGGTGAGCGCCTCCAGCTCGGGCGGTGGCGGCTCCTGCGAATACACGTCGAGCGCCGCCCCGCCCACCTGCCCGCTTTCGAGGGCTTCGAGGAGGGCCGCTTCGTCGAGGATGCCGCCGCGCGCGCAATTGACCAGGCGAACGCCGGGCTTGCAGCGGGCGAGGTTCTCCTTCCCCAATAGCCCGCGCGTGGCGTCGTTGAGGGGAGTGTGGACGGTGATGAAGTCGCTTTTTTCGAGCAGTTCGTCGAGCGAGACGAGGGTCACACCCATCCGTTCGGCCGCCTCGGGCGCAAGGACGGGGTCGAAGCCGAGGAGGCGCATACCGAAGCCGCGCATCCGCTCGGCCACGGCCCGCCCGATCTTGCCCACCCCGACGATGCCGAGCGTCTTCTCGTAGAGTTCGGAGCCCGTGAAAGCTTTGCGTTCCCATGAACCGCCCACGAGGGATGCGTTCGCCTGGGGGATGCGGCGGGCCAGGGCCAGCAGCATCGCGCACGTATGCTCGGCGGTGGAGATGGTGTTGCCTTCGGGTGCGTTGATGACGAGGATGCCTTTCCGTGTGGCGGCCTCCAGATCCACGTTGTCCACGCCCACGCCCGCCCGACCGACCACCTTCAGGCGGTCCGCCGCTTCGAGCAACTCGGCGGTGACCTCGGTGCCGCTGCGGATGATCCAGCCGTCGGCCTCTGCCGCGAGGGCCTTCAACTTCTCGGGCGAACGCTTGAGCTGCACGTTGGCCGCGAAGCCGCTGGCCTCCAGCATCTCGACGCACACTGCATCGACGGCATCGGTAATAAGAACGGTCTCCGGCATCTTTATCCTACTGCACGCAATGAAATGCTACGCTATCCCTGAGAAACGCATTGGTAAGGATGATCTTGGACTGCGCGTGGAATTTTTTGCTCCAGCATCCGCCGTTTCATCGACCCGTAGCTAGGCTTCGCGCCTCAGAAAGCGCCATTCGCTGAAGCGAAAATCTCGCTCGCTCTCCTCCACACTGGCCCCACCAAACAGTTTCTGAGAAGGCTGCAAAGAAAAGCAAAACCACCACCCGAAAGGGGTGAATTAACGTCGAAGTTTGATGCTATGGGGCGAGCCGAGGAGTCGTTGAGGCGGGGAGCCGCAAGCGAGGGGCGAGCGGCGAGCAGGTGGGAGATTTTGTTCACCCTTGCGCCCTCTCTTCCCTTCTCCCATGCAACAGACGAAATTGCCACCGAAACCTGGGCGCATAGAAAAGATATTGCATCAGGCCAGTATCCCCAGTTCCCGAAGTGTCTGGCGCAGGGGCGGCAGCGGGTCGGCCCAGAGCCAGCGCAGGTCGAGGCGGAAGCCCGGCAGCACGAGGCTCGTCAGGATGTCGTCTTCGGACGCACGTTGCTGGTAGAGGCCGTCGGCGCCAAGCGTGTAGAACTCGGCCCGTTCCCAGACCGAGTCGATCAACCAGTATTCCTGCACGCCGCCCTGCTCGTAACTCATAGAACTTGTCTCCCCGGTCGCACCCCCGGCTCTCGGGGCTGATAATCTCGATCACCAGATCGGCGGGGCCATCGAGGTACGTGTCGCGCAAGCGGTCGGCGTGAGCATTCGCCACGAACAGTAATGTCCGGCTCGCGCCCGCCCAGCCATGCCCCCGTCTTCATCTGAAAGGGCGCCGGCAGGACGTGACCGAGTTGATGTGCCTCTACGTAAAAACGGAGGACAGTAGTCAGAAAAGCAGTTAGATCTTGATGGCGTATGGAAGCAGGGCTCATGACAATAATCTCTCCATCGACCCACTCGGCCCGCACATCTTCATCCAGCTAGGCGAGAAAATCTTCGTAGCTTACAGGCGCGGCGGGCACCTTGGGAATGGTGGGAGTGAGGGGTTCTGCCATTTTTAGCGGTAACAGGAGAAGCGAAAAGATCATTTTTCTTTGTGACTTGACGCCAATAGGCAGGTCCCAGCGGCCTCATTCGACATGATCTCATGAAAACGCTGCGGGAGTGGCGCGGCGTGGAACCGGCCTTTTCTCTCGCGCGTGAGAAAATGTCATCAGAAAGTCAGATATTGACCTGCCAGAGATGTGGCTCCCGGACGCCGGGAGCAAGCCTGACCTCGTAACCAGACCAGAGAAGAACCATCGCAAAGAGAGTACGCGTGAACCGGGAGATCCGGGCCTCAGAGGTCCGCGTCGTCGACCCGGAAGGCAACCACGGCATCTACGATCTCGAAACCGCCCTCGGGATGGCCCAGCGCCAGGAGCTGGACCTCGTCGAAATCGCGCCCGGCGCCGATCCGCCCGTCTGCAAGATCATCGATTACGGTAAGTATCGGTACGAGCAGCAGAAGAAAGAGAAGGAGGCGCGCAAGAAGACGCACCAGATCCAGCTCAAAGAGGTCCGTTTCCGCCCTCACACCGACACGCACGACTTCGATTTCAAGACGAAGCACGCGCGCGGCTTTCTCGAAGAAGGCAACAAGGTGCGGGCCTACGTGCAGTTTCGCGGGCGCGACATCATCTACAAGGATCAGGGCATGGACATCCTCCGCCGCTTTATCGAGGAGTTGCAGGATGTCGCCAAGATCGACCAGCCGCCGCGCATGGAGGGCCGCCGCATGGCCACCATCCTCGCGCCGCACAAGAAGAAATGAACCGAGGAATCGACAAGACGAAGAATCGACAATTACTTAAATCACCCTCTTCGATTCTTCGATTCCTCGTTTCTTCGATTCATCTTTTCACCGTATCTTAGTCCGCTCGCTGTAAAAAGGCGGGCCGAGGGGCGTCCGCGCGCGGAACGCCTCTTTTTTATCCCTGTTAAACGGCTTCTGTCATGCGCCCAGAGCGGGCCCCGATTTTAGCCAGAAAGGTGCTGTCATGCCCAAGATGAAAACCAACAGTGGGGCAAAGAAGCGTTTCAAGCTGACGGCCAAGGGCCGGCTCAAGCGAAAGAAGGGTTTCCACAACCACATCCTGACGAAGAAGTCGCAGCAGCGCAAGCGGAATCTGCGCAAGGACACCCTCGTCGATCAGACTGACGAGCCACGCATGAAGAAGCTGCTGGGAATGGGGTAAACTTTGCCCTAGCGTAACGAGCGACCGATCACAGCATAACGATAGAGGAAAGCAATGCCGCGCGCACGAAATAGAGTGGCCTCGCGCCGACGCCGGAAGAAAATTTTGAACATGGCGAAGGGCTACTGGGGCCGCCGCAGCAAGGTCTACACCGTCGCCAAGAACGCGGTGGAGAAGGCGCTTCAGTACTCGTACCGGGACCGCCGGCAACGCAAGCGCCAGTTCCGCCGCCTGTGGATCTCGCGCATCAACGCCGCCGCTCGCCAGAACGGCATGAGCTACTCTCGGCTGATGGGCGCCCTCCGCAAGGCCGACGTGCACCTGAACCGGAAGGTCCTGGCCGACCTGGCCGTGCACGACCCCAACGCCTTCTCCAAAGTCGTCGAGCACGTGTCGAACGATTAAACACCCAGCCCGGAAGTACGCCATGATCGGCTGCCCTGCGTACCAACGATTTTTTGGCCGTCCTGCCCCCAGCCTGTAGGACGGAGCCCCGGGCCTGCCCTTTCCCGAGAACCCGCCCCTGTACTACAGGCCCGGCGGGTTTTCTTTGTTGTACTTAGGACGCTCGCTTTGCTCTCTGTCGTTCTTTGTTCTTTGGGAAAAGGCTGCGGCGAAGCACCCTGAAGAACGAAGTACGAAGAACCAAGAACGAAATTATGCTAGAAAACGTCGAGGCATTGCGCCGGGAGATCGAGGCCGAGGAGATCGGCAGCGAGGCGGCGGCGGAGGAGTTCCGCGTCAAGTATCTGGGTCGGAAGCAGGGACAGATCACCGACCTGTTCAAGCAGATCTCTAATGTCGCCCTCGAGGACCGGAAGGCGTTTGGGCAGGAAGTGAATGCGCTCAAGACCCTCGCCGAGGAGCGCCTCGAAGCCGCCGAGGCGGCGCTGCGGGCGCCCGCGCAACAGGAACGCCCCGCCATCGACCTGACCCTGCCGGGGCGGGGCGCCGCCACAGCCGGCTCCGTCCATCCCATCACCCAGACCCTCGAAGAGATCACCCGCATCTTCGAGCGGTTCGGCTTCTCGGTGGCCGAGGGGCCGGAGATCGAGGACGACTGGCACAATTTCACCGCCCTCAACTTCCCGCCCGACCACCCGGCGCGGGACATGCAGGACACCTTCTTCATCGAGCCCCCGAAAGAGGACGGGCTGCGCGGCATCGTGCTGCGCACGCACACCTCACCCGTGCAGATCCGCGTGATGCAGCAGACCGAGCCGCCCATCCGCGTCATCGCACCGGGCCGCGTCTACCGCAACGAGGCCATCTCATACAAATCGTTCTGCCTGTTCCACCAGGTCGAGGGGCTGTACGTGGACGAAGGCGTCACCTTCGCCGACCTCAAGCAGGTGCTCCACCTCTTCGCCCAAGCTTTCTTCGGCGAAGAGGTGCGGATGCGGTTTCGCCCCAGCTTCTTCCCCTTCACGGAGCCCAGCGCCGAGGTGGACATCTGGTGGCACAATCCGGACCACCCGGACGGCGGGCAGTGGCTCGAGATCCTCGGCTGCGGCATGGTCGATCCCCACGTCCTTGAAGCCGTCGATATCGACCCGGAGCGCTACACCGGCTACGCCTTCGGCATGGGCGTTGAACGCCCCGCCCTGCTTCGCTACGGCATCGACGACATCCGCGTTTTCTACGAGAACGATGTGCGGTTCCTGGAGCAGTTTTAAGTAGCTTGCATCGTCTTGCCTTTGCGTGCCAATCGTACTTCGTTCTTTGTTCTTCGTACTTCGGGACACCATCCTCTTCCTTTTGCTAAGAACAAAGAACGACAGCGAGCCGAAGGCGAGCGTCCTAAGCACGAAAGCGAACGCAGGGAGCGTCCTAAAGTGAGCGAAGCGAACGTCTTAAGCACGAAAAAATGAAAGTATCGTATAACTGGTTGAAGGAGTACGTGGACCACCCCCTCTCGCCCGAGGTGTTGGATGAGATGCTGACGATGGGCGGGCTGGAGGTAGACGGCAGGGAGCCGTTCGGCACCTCGGTTGAGGGCGTGGTGGTGGGGCACGTGCTGGAAGTGAAGCAGCACCCCAACGCCGACCGCCTCACCCTCTGCCAGGTTGACCTGGGTGGCGAAGCGCCGGTGCAGATCGCCTGCGGGGCGCCCAACGTGGCCCAAGGGCAGAAGGTGCCCGTTGCCACGATAGGCACCATCCTGATGCTGCCGAGTCGGAGCAACCCGGCCGTCAAGGAGCCGGTCGAGATCAAGAAAGCCAAGCTGCGCGGCGAGACGTCCGAGGGGATGATCTGCGCCGAAGACGAACTTGGCCTCTCCGACGATCACAGCGGCATCCTCGTGTTGCCGGATGAGGCACAGGTGGGCGAGCCGTTCGCTGCCTACCTCCAGCGGCAGGGGGTGGAGGCGCAGGATGTCGTCCTCGACGTCGCCATCACGCCCAACCGCCCCGACGCCGTCAGCCACGCGGGGGTGGCGCGCGACGTGGCCGCCCTCACCGACCGCATCCTGACGATGCCCGAGGTCGAGCTGCCTGCCCACGGCGGCGCGGCGGCGGCGCAGGTGGCGGTGGAGATCGAGGCGCACGACGCCTGCCCGCGCTACGTGGCGATGGTGGTGCGCGGGGCGGCCATCAAGGAGTCGCCCATGTGGCTCAAGCGGCGGCTGACGGCTATCGGCCTGCGCCCCCGCAACAACGTGGTGGACGTGACCAACTACGTCATGTACGAGTGCGGCCAGCCCCTCCACGCCTTCGACCTCGACCAGCTCGCCGGCCCCAAAATCATCGTTCGTCTGACGGAGAAGGAGCAGAAATTCACGACGCTCGACGACAAGGAGCGGGCCCTCCCCGAGGGCACCCTCATGATCTGCGACGCCGAGCGCGAGGTGGCCATCGCGGGTGTCATGGGCGGCGAGAACTCTGAGGTGACGGAGGCAACGACGAATGTACTGATCGAGAGCGCCTACTTCGACCCGTCCCTCATCCGCCGGACGGCCAAGGCGCTCGGCCTCCAGACGGACGCCTCGTACCGCTTCGAGCGCGGCGTGGACCCCGAGGGGCAGGTGTGGGCGGCAGCCCGAGCGGCCCAACTCATCGCCCGCCTGGCCGGGGGCGAGATCGTCGAGGGCATGGTGGACGCCCACCCGCTTCCCCACGCACCGCGCGAGATCCTCCTTCGCCCGGCGCGCATCGGCCAGTTGCTCGGCGTGGAGATCCCGACCGACGAGGTCGTCCGGCTCCTCCGTGCCATCGGCTTCGCGGTGCAGGAGGAAGAGCCCATCGAGAAGATGGTAGAGCAACTCATGGAAGGACGCGCCGCCGAAGCTGAAAGCGAAGAGACCACGCTCCGGTGCGTCGTCCCCAGCTTCCGCCCGGATGTCGAGCGCGAGGTGGACGTGATCGAGGAGGTGGCCCGGCTGTACGGCTACGACCG
>JAHEMB010000083.1 GCA_024643915.1 Rhodothermaceae bacterium
TTTCATAGACTGCAAAGCGACGTGGGGAACCTATCGTTTGAGAACGTCCACATTCTCCTGAAGCATCTCATTGAGGCGACGGAGTTGCTCCTGCACCTGGCGGCGGCGCTGCTCGAGCAGCTCCCGCTCGAAGGGTCGGGCGGCGCGGTCGGGCAGCGTCCTGAGCAGGCGGGCGTGGAGGGCGATGACGAGCTCGCGCTGCGTCACCGTGCGCTGCTCGAAGCCGAAGATGTAGCGCAGGCCGAAGAACCAGGGCGGCAGGTCCTTCAGGATGGGGACGCCGCGCCGCGTCAGCGAGACATCCGTCGAGTAAAGGCCGCCGATGATGGTCTCCTCCCCGTCGAGGAGCAGCACCTCGGTGTCGGCCGTCGAGCGGTCGATGGCCACGCTCGCCGCGCCGAAGGGGCGCCCGCTGCTGCGCTCGACGAGGACATCGAGGTGAATAAAGTCGAGGGTCGGTGCGCCCGAGGTATCGGCGAGGGCGTCGCGTACGAGCGTGGGCGTGACGTTGATGATGATGCCGGTCTGAACGAACTGCGTGATGGTGTTGCCGGCGAAGTCGCGCACCTGGACGGGGATGTCAGAGCCGATCTGGATCCGTCCCTGCTCGGCGCTCTGCACCACCACCGTCGGGTTGGCCAGCGTCTCGCCCAGCCCGTTGCTCTCCAAGAGGCGAAAGAACTGGGTGAGTTGACTAAACTCGATCTGGTCCGGGGCGATGACGACGTTGTCGATGGGCTCGAAGAGCTTATCCGTCTTGAGGAAGAAGCGGGGCCGTTGATCTTCCTCCCCTGCCTGACCGCCGCCTGATTGCTGCTGCCCCCCTCCCGTCTCGCCGCCGAAGAAGACGTTCCAGTCGATGCCGAGCTGGCGGGATTTACTGAGGTTGAGTTCGAAGATGACGGCGCTGATCTGCACCTCACGCGACTCGGCCGAGGCCGGTGCCAGTTCCACCTGACGCGGCGGCGCGGCCGCCGTGGGCAGGGCCTCGCCGGGCTCCAGAATCAGCTCGGGCGGGGGCGCCTCCTCGACGACGAAGAGGCGCTCCGTCTCGCGGTAGGTCAGCCCGTTGAGCTCGAGCACGAGTTCGAGCGCGTCGAGGAAGTGCATGCCGGCGATGGAGACGTTGATCGGAAAGGTGCGGTTCTCCGGATCGACGATCTGCTTGCCGGTAACGCGCTGCGTGATGGTGTTGAGGTAGTCCAGGAACTGGTCGAAGCGCGTCCCAGGCAGGAAAGAGACGAGCTGTTCGGGGGGGATAAAGGTGCGTATCTGCCGTCTGGGAGGATCCTGGGCGTGCGCGCTCTGCACGGGCGCGAGCGTCATCAAGGTGAGGGCCGCCAGGCTCATGATGAGGAATAGGCCGTTCCCTGCGCCTTTTTCGGGCTGGACACGTCGAGGGAGCATCACGGCGTAGCTAGGCATCAAGCGAGTCCTCCTGGTTAAATTCGTTACGTGACGCAAAATCTTGTGCGATGGCCTCGCGTCGGCAGGCCAATGATAAGGTAGAAAAGGCAAAGAGCAGGAACGACCCCTGCCTGCAGGCGCCCGCTGCGCCATCACTGCTCGTGGGTCGTCGGCACAAGCTCGTTGTCTCCCTGTGCCTGCCGGTAGCGCTCCTCGCCCGTCTCAAGCTTGAGGTTTAGCGACTGGACGAGCCCCCCCTTGTTGAGGCTGGCGCGGACTTGCGCAGCCACGGGATCGACCTTGACGATACTGCCGAGGTACACCTCGTCTCCTTCGGAGAGCACGTGCTGACCCTGCTCGTTCTCGAAGACGGCCCGGGTGCCCAGGATGGAGACGAGCCGGTCTTTCTCGACATCGACGAGCAGCCGGTCGTTGGGCGGCAGGTCCAGCCGAACGATGGGATGGAACGAATCTTTCGCGGGCGTGCTCACCGGCAGCAACTTCTCCGGCACGGGCATCAGCTCACCCTCGCGGGCGCTCAGGCCCTCGATGCCGGCGAAGTAGGCGTCGAGCGTCATAGAAAACTTGACCATGTCGAGCCGTCGCTGCAGGCCCGTCGCCTGGTTCTTCTTAAAGACATTCTGGTGGGCGACGCTGAGATCACGCACGCGGTAGAACTCGCGATTATTCTCCAGGCGCCAGACGAAATGGTAGAGGCTGGAGAAGGAGGCCGTGCCGGTAACGGCGAAGGTGTAGTAGCTGAAGTCGGGCGTGGTCTGTACACCCTGGAGCGTCACGTTGAGCCCTTCAAAGCCACTCGAGGAAAGGCCCTCAAGGTACTGCACGATATCGGGCGTGAGCATGGATTCTGGGACGAACTTGTAGCGGGCACGCCACCGGCGCACGGCCTCCTCAGCCTGCTCGCTCGTAGCGGCCTCCTGGATGAGGAGCTGCTCCACTTCGGCCTTCTCCAACTCGGCCACCCTGCGCGTATCCTCGATCCGCTGGAGTTCGGCCGGCTGCCGGACGCCTGTGACGTAGTAGCCGGCGCCCGTCACCAGGAGGGCGCAGAGCAGCAGCAGGATCGTGTTGATCGTTTTGTTTTCCATGTCTCCTAGGGTCGTGTCCGCGTCGGGACTATTCGGCGGCGTACCGGGTCCTTATCACCGCGTTCTTACTGATCGCTCCTCCTTTCGGCGGGCGCCTCGGCAGCCGCTTCCCTGGCGATCCACTCTTTCAGGGGGAGGGTGCTCCCGTCGGCGGCGATCACCTCGCCGGCCGCCGAGAGCTGGATGTGGCCGAGCGCCACGTCACGCAGGTACTCGGCCACGAACGGCATCTCGGCCGGCACGGGGACGACCATTGAGAAGGGGTAAACGCGCACGTCGCCCACGTCGAGGAAGTCGACCTGATCAATCTGCGCGTTCAGGCGGCGGGCGAAGATGGCGGCCCGCCCACGCGAGAGGGCGTTGCCCTTGAGGCGGATGGACGGCCCCTGCGCCTGCCAGTTCTCGATCCAAAGGCCGGAGACGTCCCGCGTCGAGCGCGATACCCGCTCGAGCATGCGGCTCCACTGATCGCTGCCGATGAGGAGGGAGTCGAGGATGTGGAGGGCGTGCGTGTAGCGGAGGTGGGCCGCGCTCAGGCTGTCGACGCGCTGCCGCAGTTCCTGCGCGTTCACGTCCGGCATCTCGACGGGGTTGGCGGCCAACTCGGCCCGGCGATGGCTGATCTCGGTCTGCTGCGCCGCATAGCGCCAGGTGAAGAATAACGTCGCGCCGAAGAGGAGCACGATCATCAGGGCCGTATGCCAGGCGAAGGCGGGCCGCCGCTGCCGCGAGCGCAGGAGCTTCTTCGGCAGCAGGTTGACGCCGGTAGCGAGATCAGCCTGGAGCGGGCTGCCGTCTACGAGACGCAGCGCCACCGCAATGGCGGGGATCGAAGTGGGTTTGATCGTCTCCTCGGGGTCGTCCGGCAGGCGGATACCCAACTCACCTAGCGCCCGCTGCAGGGGCTCGATGGCAGCGTCGGCGTAGAAGGAGCGGAAGGCGTCGAGGAGCGATCGCGTGCTCCCTTCCGTCGAGACCAACACGTGGTGTACCTTGCCCACCTTGTGCTCGTCTTGCTGTAGCATCACGCGGCTACAGATGGTCTCCGGCGAGTCGTAAGAGGTCAGGGAGCGCAGCCGTTCGAAGTGCTTCAGCCGCCCGCCGTTGAGGAAAAGCACGAGCGTGTTCTGGCTGCCCACGCGCACCAGCGCCGTGTTTTCCTTCTCCGTAGCGGCCACGCAGCGGCGCGCCAGCGACGCATAGAGCGAGACCTCCGTCTCCAGAAGGCGCGCGGCGAACCCCTGCGCCCGCCCCTGTTTCGCCAGGGCCTTGAGCGTAGCCGTGACGGCTTCGCCGGGCTCGGGGACGAGGGCCAGATAGCGGCGCGTGGCCCCTTCTTCCGTCATAGGCAACAGGCCCACCTGTTCCTCGTCCACGCCGCCCTCTCGCTTCTCGGCGAGTTGCTTGAAGAGGCGCTGCCGCTCTTCTTTCGAGAGGGCCGTTGCCCCTCCCGAGCTCGTACCTTTCGACGCGGATCCCTTCAAAGACGAAATGCTGGAAGCAGCGCCGGGCAGGCGTAGCTCCTGGGTGTCCACGTCGGGCGGGCCGGTGCAGAAAGCGATCTGAGGATGCGGATACCCTTGCTTCTCGCACTCCGCGAGTATTTCCTCGAGCTGTCGCACAAAAGGCCCTGTCCCGCTGGGCGCGCCCGGCCCCTTTTTCTTGCCTTTGGCGCCGAACTCGGAGGGGAGGAAGGTACTGGCCCCGCCGCCGTTACGCCCGCCGATCTCGAGCGTGAAGTCGCTCTCCTCGTGGCTCTTGAGGCCGGGCACGGCCATCTCCATCGTCTCGGCAGTGACGAGTTCGCCAGGGCGAACCCGCTGCCGGACGATGCGATGCACGATGCGGCTCCCCATCTCTTCCGGTCGCACGACCACGGCCTCGACCATGGCCGGCGTGACGTAAACGCCCACCACCGCTGCCGGAGCTTTCGTCTTATTCATGAGCCCGTACTGTCTCTTGCATGTTACTGGAGACGGCTGCCAGCCGGCGATCGATCGGAACGCCTCAGTGCATCAGTTGCAGCAGCCGCCGCTTGTTGTTGGCATAGCCGACGGCCGTTTCCGCCGTGATCTCCCCATTCTGTACGAGGCGGAACAGGTCCTGCTCAAGCGTGATCTGCCCCTCGTTCGTGCCCTGCCAGATCATCTGGTAGACCTCGTTGGCATTGTCGTTCTTGATGGCCGCCCGCGCCGAGGGGGTCATCCACAGCACCTCCTTGGCCAGCACGCGCCCGCCGCCGACGGCGGGCAGGAGCTTCTGCGAGATGATGCAGCGCAAAACGTCGGCCAGGCGATACCGGACGCGGTCCTGCTCGGCCGCCGTGTACTCGGCCACCACGCGCGCGATCGACTCGATGGCGCTGCCCGTGTGGAGCGTGGAGAAGACCTTGTGGCCGGTGTCGGCCATCTCCATGGCCGTCTCGATGGTGTCGGGGTCGCGCATCTCGCCCACCACCACGATGTCGGGGTCCTGCCGCAACCCCTGGATCATGCCGTCGGCAAAGCTCTTGACGTCGGTACCCACCTCGCGGTGGCGCACGATGCACCGCCTGGAGGTGTGGATGTATTCGAGCGGCTGGGCGATGATGAGCACCTGCCCCTCGGCGTCGGCATTGTTGGCGTCGACGATGGCGTCGAGCGTGGTGCTCTTGCCGCTGCCGGTGACGCCGGTGACGAGCGTGAGGCCGTCGCGCACGTAGCGGAACATAAGGCCGCGCTCGATGAGGGGGTGGAAGCCCAGGGAGCGGAGCGGGCGCGGCTTCCACGCCAGCATGCGCATGCTGAGGGCGAGGTGCTTGTTGTCGAAGTAGATGGTCGTACGGAAACGACGCGCCGGATCGGTCCGCGACGGATCGCTTGGCACATGGCCCGCCCCGTTGGGCCCCCCGTTGGCGGCAGGGGCCGTCTCCTGTTCCAGGCTGTAGCCGAAGTCGATGGCGTAGCGCTCGAGGAAATGCTGCTGCTGATAGGGCGAGAGCAGGCTCAAGAGCATCAGGTCAGACTCATCGACGGAGAAGCGGCCCACATCCTCGCGGGGGCGCTTGCGTCCCTCCACACGGTACCAGACGCGCTCGTTGCCCGCCGGCCCCCCCATGTCCATGTCCGAGGCATCGAACTCGACCATCTTCCACACGAGCCGCTCGAAGTCCCGGCGCACCTGGTCCCGGTCGGCCAGCGGCAGGGCGTTGACCTTCTCGGCGTACCATTGGATGAGCGTGACCCCGTCGTAGTCGGGCGGGGCGTCGTCGAGGATGGTGTAGAACGAAGCCGGCAAGGCCGGCGCGTCCTGCTCTTCGACGACGGCAGCGTCGCTTTCCTGGTCTCCGTTGACGCCGAGATGTTCGGTCAGGGGGCTCATGCGGTCACATTATAGTGGTTGCGTGGATACGACGGAGGGCTTACCACTCGCTGTAGGCGATCATGCGAATACCCTCCAGGAGGGTCACGGTCGCCCCGGGCAGCCAGGACGATTTGGAGACCTGGGTGTAGATGATGTGGGGGTTGCCGTTTTGCGTATTGATACCGCCTGCGCTCATCAGTCCTCCGGTGACCGTCACGTTGCCATTTAGGAGAATGTCGGTGTTGCTGTAGAGCAGGCCCATCACATCGACGTTGCCGCTCACGGTCAATGCACCCGCCGAGTAGAAGCCCAGATTGAGCGTACCCTCCGGGCTGAGGTCGGCCTGAATATCGCCCGAGATGGTCGTCTCTCCTACGATGACGAAAAGGCCGTACCCGATGAACTGCGTGTTGCCGGTGATGTCGAGGTCGCCGTCGACGAACCAGACGAAGGGGTTCTCCTCTGTCCCGTAGCCCGGCGCAAGGACCTCGAAGTCGATGACGCCCCCCGTCAGGGTCGTATCTCCACTGATGAGCGTGGCACCGGGGCGATAGAGCTCAGGGTCGAGAACGGGGATGTCGATGTGGGGATGCTCGTGGAGGTTCGGCTCTGGACCATTGACGTCCGCGTTGGGCTGGATCGTGGTACCGATGTGGTTCTCGGTCGCCTTCGTAATCGGCTTGGGGACGCCTGAATCGTTCGCGTAGGTAGCCATGCCATAGACGCGCACGTTTTTGCCGGTAATCGCGATCGTCTCGTTCGAGTGGATGTCAGCGTTACCCAGGTCATCGCTCGGCTCAATGATGATGCTGCCATGAAGGGTGAGCTTTTCCTCGACGACGATGGCTTTTTTGGTCGCCGGCGGCAGCGCGTCGCAGTCGTACTCCTTCTCGTAACGGGCGTAGGTGGCGTGGCCCGCTGGAGCGGTGGCCCCGTTCGAAAGGACGAGCACCTGGTCGCTCCGACCACACGGCGGGTTTTTGCCGTTACCCTCGAGCCAGACATTAACGTCGAAGGAGGCTGCTTTGTGAGGCGTAGCATTATATCCATAAAAGTCTAGCGGCACCCGATCGCCCAGCGCGAGCGGGTCCGGCGTTCCCACCGGCGCGTGCGCGACCCAGTTGGTGTCTTCGACCAGTTTGCGCACGGTGAGGTTGAGCCCCGTCAGCGAGGCGTCGCGCGAGATGGTCTTGAAGTGGTACTGGTTGAGTTCGTCGTCGGCATCGTTCGTGTCGCGCTGCATACCGAAGGCCCACAGGCTGCCGATCAATATGGCGGCTACGGCGATGATGGCGGTCGTGTATCCCATGATCGTCCCTCCTCGGGCATCTGCCCAATGGTGCAGGTCCGAAAAATCAGGCCTTGCTTACGAACGCGGCACTTACTACGCCGCGTGGCTCTCCGGATCGTTCGTTCTTGTGTTTGTTTTCTTTATCACACAATTTGGTGTTTGTGTGGTTATTAATCGAGCCGGCTGAGGTTGACCGGTCTGAAGACGGTGTTCCAGAGCGTCTCTTCCAGGTAGTCGCCCACCCCGAGCGGGGAGACCCCGCGCACGCTCACGACGATCTGCCGCGTGTCGGCCAGCGTAGCAGCCGTCGTCGAGTCCGCGTCGAGCAGGTGGATCTCCAGCTTCGTCACGATGTCCGTGCTCGACCCCGTCACGGCGCCGTCGACCAGCCGCGTCACGTCGTAGACCGGCACCGTCCCGCGCTCCAATTCGACATACTCCAGGGTCTGCCACTCGTATCGAACGAGGTTCGAATCCCAGTTGACCGGGTCCAATATGTGCGTCGAATCTTCTTGCGCCCAGAAGGCGAAAACGCGGGGGGAGGCCAGCGTATCGAAGGTCACGATCGAAGCGTTGGGGGCGCGCGTCCCGGCGCCGATGTTCTTGAAATCGAGTTCGAGCATCCGTGTGAGTTCGAGCGTTCCCTTCTTGGCCTGCCTGTACTGCAGCGCGTCCAGGGAAGCCCGCTGCCCCTCCTCCTGTACCGTAAAGAGGAGCAGCAGGACGAAGCCTGCAATGACGACAGCGGTCAGATAGCCTATCCAGCTCTGCATCGCGGTTCAGGAGGTCCTCTTTATGAGGACCTGCCATCGGTTAGTAGGTCGGTTCGTCGTAGGTGTAGACCCGGGTCATCTCTGCGGTAACCGGATTATCCCCCAGAAGCAGATGGGGGTTGGTGATCTCCAGGTGCACCTCCTTGGCGTAGGTTTGTGTGGCCGAGGGCTGGTCGGGGTTGTTACGCTGCACATAGCGCACGGTGATCTCGACGTCGTACTCGAGCCCCTCGTAGTCGCGTGTCATGGTGGCGCCGTCGTAGTCGTCCAGGTCCAGGCAAGCGCCGGGGTTGTACATGCTGGCGTAGGGCGTACACCCTCCCCAGCCGGCGCCATCCTCTATCGTCAGGGCCAGGGGCGTGGTCACGGGCGGGTAGACGTGTACGCGTGCGGTGTCGGTCGCGGCGTCGTAGGCCCGGCTGGCAAGGTATTCGAACACGTCCGCCGCCACGCCGGTGAGCTGGGTGCCGGTCTCGTTAATGATCTGGCGCTGCTGGGTGGACTGCGCCGCGCGCATCAAGTTCAGGGAGAAGAACATGACGAGCAGCATGGCCAGCATCGCGTAGATAATGTGGTACATGGCAGTCTCCGGCTAATCACCCGTAGCGACGATGCGGATCACCTCCTCGATGGAGGTCTGACCCATCTTAACCACCTCACGCGCCGAGGCCAGGAGCGTCAACATGCCCTCGTTGATGGCCATCTGCCGTATGGCGTCCTCGTCGATGTTGTCGCGGGACTCGACGATGAGGTGCCTGATGTCGCGGGAGAGGTAGAGGGCCTCGCTGATGGCGCGGCGGCCCTTGTAGCCCACCCCATGACAGGTGCGGCACTTGGGCCGGCGGCCCGGTTTGTAAAAATTCGTCGTAAGCACTTCCTCCTGGCTGAAACCAAGCTCCTTCAGCAGCACCGGGTCGGGATCGTTTTCCTCCACCTTGCAGTCGGGACAGAGCTTGCGCAGGAGGCGCTGCGCCACAATCAGGTTAATGGCGTAGGCAATCAGGAACGGCTCGATCCCCATCTTGTAAAGGCGCGCCACCGCGCTGGGGGCGTCGTTCGTATGGAGCGTCGAAAAGGTCAGGTGGCCCGTATTGGCGAGCTTGATGGCCAGCTCGGCAGTGGCGCGGTCGCGCA
>JAHEMB010000084.1 GCA_024643915.1 Rhodothermaceae bacterium
AGGCGCCAGCCATGCCCCGGTGGGTTACCGGGATGCCGGCGTAGGCGGGCACGCTGACGGCACTCGTCACGCCGGGGACCACCTCGAAAGGGACGCCCGCCGCCACCAGCGTCAGCCCCTCCTCGCCGCCCCGCCCGAAGACGAACGGGTCGCCGCCTTTCAGACGGACCACCACGAGGCTGCGCCGCGCCCGCTCCACCAGCAGGTCGTTGATCTCTTCCTGTGTGTAGGCGTGCCGCCCCGGAGCTTTTCCCACGAAGATCTGCTCGGCGCCCGGCCGGATGTGTTCGAGCAAAGCGGGGTGCACGAGCCGGTCGTACGCGACGACGTCGGCCTGCCGCAGCAAGGCCTGGCCGCGCACTGTGATGAGCGATGGATCGCCCGGGCCAGCGCCGACGAGGTAGACCGTTCCGGGTTTAGCGCGCATGGCCGTTCTCCGAAGCAACGTGGGCGAAAGCGTGAAGAGCATCAAGGCCTACGCGATGGCAGAAGTCGCCAAACGACTCGCCCGGCAGGCGGTCCAGCTTGAAGCGTACGAAAAGCGGGCGCACAGCGTCAGCCAGCTCTGCGAGCGGCACGAGGTCGCAGAAGACCGTGTTGAGGCGCGTGCCGTCTGCCCGGCCACCCACAAAGACGGTGTAGCGGTCGAGGGAACGGCCGACGAAGGCGAGGTCGGCTACGTAGGGGCGGGCACAGCCGTTGGGGCAGCCTGTCATGCGGATCGTCAGTTTCTCGTCGGCCAGGCCAAGCGCCGCCAGGTCTGCCTCGATCTGGTCAATGATGTGGGGCAGCACCCGCTCCGACTCGGCCAGGGCCAGCCCGCACGTAGGCAGCGCCGGGCACGCCATTGAGAGCTTGCGGGCGTTCGTCAGGTCGGTGTGCGGGCGGATGCTGTGCGTGGCCAGCATAGCATCAATAGCTGATCGATCCGCCTCATGCAGATTCGTCAGCAGCACATCGTGGTTGGGCGTCAGGCGGACGCCGGGTTGGAAACGCTTGATAACGGTGCGTAGACCCGTTCTCAACTGTTGTACACCACTGTCTCGCAGGCGGCCATTCTCCACGGAGAGGCCGAGGAACCAGCGGCCGTCGGCCTGCGGCAGCCAGCCGAGATGCAGGTCGAGGTCAAGCGGCGGGGAGGGGGCGGGCGGCTCCAGCACGTACCCCAGGCGTCTTTCCAACTCGGTCCGGAAGCGGTCGAGGCCCCAACGGTGGATCAGGTACTTCAGCCGGGCCTGCCGTCGGTCAGTACGGTCGCCGCTGTCGCGCTGGAGGCGGACGATCTGTTCGACGACGGGCACAACTTCCGAGGGCAAGAGGAACGCGAACGGGTCGGCGAGGCGGGGGAAGGTGTTCAGCTTTTTATGCGTCATGCCAAGCCCGCCGCCCACCAGCAGGTTGAAGCCACGCAGCCTGCCGTCTTCGGCTAAGGCAATCAGTCCTACGTCTTGCGTGTACACGTCAACGCAGTTGTCACCGGGGGGCGCCACAGCAATCTTGAACTTGCGCGGGAGGAACGTCTCGCCGTAGAGCGCCGCCCGTGCCGCCTCCGCCTCTCCGTCGTGGACCTTTTCGCCGTCCACCCAGATTTCGTGATAGGCTGTGGTAGGAGGCAGCAGATGGTCGGAGAGACGCTGAGAGAGGGCCTCGATCTCCTCTCGGATGGGGTCGCCGTCGGTGGGGACGGGGCAGCACATCACATTGCGTACCACGTCGCCGCAGGCGCCGAGGGTGGTGACGAGGGTTTCGTTGAGGACGTTGATCGAAGCGTGCAGATCCCCCTTCAACACGCCGTGGAGTTGGAAATCCTGCCTCGTGGTGATTCGTAGTGTCCCGTCGCCGAATTGGTCGGCCAGGGCATCGTGGGCGAGGTACTGCGCCGCCGTTAGTCGCCCACCGGGCAGCTTCGAGCGCACCATGAACGAGTACGTCTTCTCGCGCCCGCGCTGGTCGCGGTTGTCCTGCTGATAAACGCCGTGGAACTTGAGGAGCTGCTTGCCGGCCTCGTCGAAGTGGTCGGCCTCATCGCCGAGGTGCTCGGGCAACGCTCCGCGAAGGCCGTGGCTGGCTGCCTTGATGTCTTCGAGTGTCGTCTTTTTCGGTGCCCGGGGCGGCGGGTTGCCGGGCGGTAAGGTCGGGCGCTTTGCCGCGGGTTGGCCGGGAAGGCGGGCGGGGCGGATGCTGGTCTTCGGCATGGCGGGGTCTCGGCTGGGGGGAAATGCAAAAAGCCCACTCACCTGCATCAGGGAGTGGGCTTTCGAAGTCGTGGGGCCGGTTGAGCCGGCTTACTCACGTTCGTTCGTCTTCCAGACCTAATCCTGAGGCAGGCGAGGGCAGGGGCGGCATACACATGCAGCCACAGGCGCCACAGGGGCAGCCGGCCGAGGCGTTGCAGGCGATGGAAAGACGATGGAAGCGCATCAGAAGGAACGGCGTCGCGTGAATGACGGGCCTATGATATCGGGCGGCTATGGAGGATGTCAAGCGCGTGATGCGCTGGTAGCGCTTTGCTTCATCAAAGCTTCATCAAAAGGAGGCGGAAAAACTTTTGCCGCCCTTCACAATAACATCCATGCCGGCACCGTTATTCAAGCGCCGGACAAGACGGCAACAGCAGCACTCTTTCGGGGTCGACACCTGCGGATGCACCTGAGCGACGACCACCTGGTCCAGGCATACCTCGAACGCGGCGACCAGCGGGCTTTTCGCCTGCTGGTGGAGCGTCACCAGGAGCGTATCTACGGCTACCTGCTGGGGATGGTGCGCGACCGCAGCCTTGCCGATGACCTGTTCCAGGAGACGTTTCTCCGCGTGCTTAATGCCATGCAGCAGCGACGAGGTGCGTACCAGCGGCAGGGCCGTTGGCTGGCCTGGGTGATGCGCATCGCCCGCAACGCCGCCCTCGACCACCTGCGCAGCCGCAAGAAATGGCAGGATGTCGATGCGAATTTTGACGAAGATGGCGCTTCTTACTGGGACCGCCTCCCGGATGACGGGCCGGCCGTCGATGACGCTGTTGCCCGAATGGAAGAGCACGACTGGCTGGAGGCACACATCGAGGGTCTGCCCCCCGAGCAGCGCGAGGTGCTCCTTCTCCGCCACGAAACCGACCTGACATTCCGCGAGATCGCTGAACTGACGGGCGTTTCGATCAACACGGCGCTGGGCCGCATGCGCTACGCCCTGCTAAACCTGCGCCGCGAGATGTCCGCCTCAAAAAAAAAGCAACTCGTTGATGGATAAAAAGCTACACATACTGCCCCACCTCTACGGCGAGGCCGACGAGCTGGCCGAGCTGGCGCGCCTGCTCGAAGACGAGGCGGTGCGGCGCGAATTCAAGGCCCTCGCTGCGGCGAAGGCGGCCCTCGACCGTCGCCCGCCCGTCCGCCCCGATCCTGCCGTCCTTGACCGCATTTTCGAAGCCGCCGCTACGCCTGTCCGGCAGGACCGGGCGCCGATGGCCCGCCGCGCCCGGATGATGCGGCTGGTCGCGAGTGTGTGCGTCCTCGTTATCGCCGTAGGCGTCGGGTTGTGGCAATTTCTCCCCGCGTCTTCCTTCGAACGCGCCTCCGCACCGTCAGCGGACCAGGCAACCGATTTTCGTGCTGAGGCGCCAGCTTCCGCTGAGCCGCTGATGGCGATGAAAGAGACCGAGTCCGCGCCGGCTTCCGCCAAACGCGAGGCCGCCCCGCTTGCGGTTGAGGAGAACAACGCTATGGCTTCGAAGGCTGCCTCAGAGGCGGTTGAAAAAGACAATGCCTCGCCTTCCAGGCAGGAGGTAGGTCAGGCGGCTGCGGCCCCCGTAGCGGCCCGCGTTGCTGCTTCGCGTGAGGAGGCGCGCGCCGACGCCGAAGCGCCCGCGCCGCAAGGTTTCGCCGATGACGCCGTCCTTGCGGCCGGTGCCTTTGCCGGAGAGGAAGCCGCCGCGCCGGAATCGCTCGCGTGGGACGAGTCGGACGAATTGCTGCGACTGCACCGCCAGATCGAACTGCTCGAAGCGCGCAGCGCGGCCCTGGCCTGGGACGAGCCGGTGCGCCCTCTCGAAGTCCTCCCGGACCCGAACAACCTCGGCGGGCGGCGCGGCCTGCAAACGACCACCGGGCGGAAACAATGACGCGGTTGCGGATTGCGGATTTGAGACTGCAGAATGAATAAGGGAAAGAGCGCCATGAAATACAAACGCTGGCTTGTGGGACTTTTGCTGTTGACGATGGCCGTCTGGCCGTCGCAGGCACAGCCGCTGCGCACTCTCGCCATCAACGGCGGGGTGGTCTACGTCAATGGCGAGCGGGTGGCCGCCGACGCCCTCCCGGCCTCGCTTGACCCGACGGGTCTGACGCTCAACATGAGCTTCAGTGGCCTGGCCGATCCGGTCGTGCAGATCAGCGGGGCGTTCTACCGGCTCGAAGAAGGACGGCTGTTGGAAGTGACGGCCGATGAGGTGACGACCGACGCGTTGACCGTTTTCTTCAGCGGTGGCGCACGGGAGCAGGCGCGGCCCCTCCTGCGCGCGATGGACGCGCCTGAAGTGTGGGTGATGCAGCCCCCCGGAGAGGCCCTGCCGTCCCGGAAGGCTCGCTTTCGCGCCAACCTGGAGCAGCCCCTTCCCGCCATCGAGGTGCGCGGCTACCTGACGGAAGTGCAGGAGCAGAACACCCAACTCTACGAGCGCCTCGAACGCGAGTGGCAGTGGGAGGCGGACACGCACCGGCTCGTCAGCGAACTCTTTAGCCTCCCGCCCGGTCCGGCGCGCGCGGCCAAGGTGACGGAACTGCGAAGCTTCCTCGAGGAGGTCTTCGACCTCAAGCAGCAGAACCGCCGCCGCGAGATTGAGCGATTCGAGGCCAAGCTTGAAGACCTGCGCCGCCGCCTCGCCGAGCGCGAAAGCCTGCGCGAGCAGGTCATCCAGCGGCGCTTCGTAGAGTTGATGGAGACGTACCGCCCGCGCGAATGACCCCGTCCTGTTTCTGCGAACCCATAACCCGGTAACACCACCATGAACACATCAAGCTCACTTTCTCTCGGATTCCGCCCATTGTTGGCGGCTCTGCTGGTCTTCGCCCTCGTCGGATCGGTCTCGGCACAGGATACCCAGGATACGGTCAAGCGCAACCGGGTCACTATCGTCGTTGAGGACGGGCGCGTACTCGTCGATGGCGAGGAGGTGGCGAAGAAAGACGGCGTGATCGTCCTGCGCGTCGATCCCGATGGCGACGAGGTGACCGTGGTGCAGACCACCGGCCCGCACTTTATGTGGCGGGGCGATGATGACGAGCCGGGTGCCGCGTTCTTCCACTTCGACAAGGATGACATCGAGGGCATGGACGGAGAACGCAAGTTCGAGGTGAAGATGCGGAGCCCACTGGAGATGCGGGACCTCGACCTTGGGGCCGCCCTGGCCCCCATGGCGAAGGCCTTTCGCTTAG
Source organism: Rhodothermaceae bacterium (assembly GCA_024643915.1). GTDB lineage: Bacteria > Bacteroidota > Rhodothermia > Rhodothermales > JAHEMB01 > JAHEMB01. The sequence goes on from JAHEMB010000084.1 coordinate 5,427, forward strand.
GCGGCGACGGCATGACGTTCCGCTGGCATGAGGAGAGCGGCGAGGTGGCCCGTCTTGAAATGCAGTCGCACCGCCTGGCCCAACAGGCCCGCCGCGCCGAGGGCGAGGAGCGGCAACGCCTCGAACGCGAACTCGACGAGACCCTCGACCAGATCTTCGACCTCAAGCTCGAACTGCTCGAAAAGCAGCAGGCCGACCTGCAGGAAGAACTCGGCGATACGCGCGGGCGCCTGGAAGAGCGCCGGGCGGCCCGCAACGAGATGATCGAGCGCCGGAAGAAGGAGTTGCTCGGGGAAGAGGACGCGCTGGAATGGTGAAGCCGCCCTCCGCTAGGACGCTTGCACTGTATGTTTTGTAGTCAGGCGCAGGCTTCCAGCGGCCATCAGGCGTCGCGCTCTATGTTTGCAGCCAGGGCCGCTTCCTGGGTGTTGACGGGCAGGCACACGATGAAAACAGATCCCTTGCCCTCCGCACTTTCAACGTGAATCGTCCCCGCGTGGCCCTGCGCCACGATGTCGTAGCTCAAACTCAGGCCCAGGCCGGTGCCGCTGCCGGCACGTTTGGTCGTGAAGAAGGGCTCGAAGATGCGATCCCGCACGGTCGCCGAAATTCCCGTGCCGTTGTCCGCCACGCGAATCTCGATGCCCTCCCCTGCGCGTCGCGTTGAGACCGTGATACGCGGCGTGAAAGGCCCGTCCTGTTGTTCGGCCTGCTCCTGCACGGCGTCGATGGCGTTGAGGAGGAGGTTAAGCAACACCCGGCCCATCTCCTGCGGCAGGATTTCCAGGGAGCCGACTTCCGCCGCCAGATCACATTCGATCTCCAAACCTCGCAACGGGTGCGTGCTGTGCGAGGCCAGCGCAACGTACTCCCTTACGAGTGCGTTGAGATCGACGGTTTCGCGCCGCCCCTTGCTGCCGCGCGCGTGCTGCATCATACTCCGGATGATGGCGTCGGCCCGGCGCCCGTGTTCTTCTATCTTCGAAGTGTTTTGCTCCAGGTCGGCCAGCAGCTCCAAGGGGTCGCCCGTTCCGCCGGCCAACGCCTCGCGTAATTCCTCGACGAGTTCTCGGGAGAGGGCGGCGAAATTGTTGACGAAGTTCAAGGGGTTCTTGATTTCGTGGGCGATGCCGGCGGTGAGGTGGCCGAGGGAGGCCAGTTTTTCCTGCTGCACCAGCCGGTCCTGCGCGGTCCGGAGGTCTCGCAAGGAGCACTCCAGGCTGTCTGCGTACCGATGCGCCTGTTCTCTGGCCGCCTCCGCCTCCTGCCGGGCCTGCTCCAACTCCTCGGCGTGGCGCTTCTGCGCCGTCACGTCGCGGAAAAACCAGATCCGCCCGTAGTACTCGCTTTCGCCGCTGATGACGGGGGCGCTGTAGCGGTCCAAAATGCGACCGTCCAGCAGGGCGATCTCGTCGCGCGCCTTTTCCTGGGGATGCGCGTAGAGATATTCGACCTGCGCGAGAAAGGCCGTCGGGTCGAGCAGTTGATCCAGCACGGCCTGAAGGGCGGCTTCATCGGACCGTGAGGCGACTACCTCCGGCGGGAGGCTCCACATCTCGACGAAACGCTGGTTGAAGGAGAGGATCTTGCCTTCTTCAGAGACCACGAGGATCCCGTCGATAGAGGCCTCGCCCTGGGCTTCGAGGAGGGTCTTTTGCAGGCGGAGCGTGGCTTCGGCGCGCTTGCGCTCGGTGATGTCGAGGAGCGCTGTCGCCAGGGCGGGGGCGCCTTCGAACGTGAGGTGCCGCACCGAAAGCGAAACCCATCGCGGGGTACCGTCGATCCGCTTGATGCGTAGTTCCAGGTCGCGTACGAAGCCCTGCTGTTGGATGGTGTTGAGCACGTGGGGCCGGTCGGCCGGGTCGAAGTAGAAATCCGGCGTCTTCTGGCCGGGCAGGCTGCCGGGGGCGGCGCCCAGGAGGGCTTCGAGGCGGTCGTTGGCGTAGAGGAGGGTGCCGTCTTCGAGGCTACTGAGGAGGAGGGGCGTGGGGCTGGCCTCGACGATGGTGCGGAAGCGCTGCTCGGCCTGCGCCAACTCGGCCGTGCGGGCGTCAAGGTCGGCGGTGCGTGCCGCCACGCGCTGCTCGAGGGCGTCGTGCGCCTCCTGCAACGCCAACTCGGCCTGCTTCCGCTCGTTGATGTTGCGCACGCTGGCCAGCACCCGAGGCTCACCCAGGATGCGCACGCGGTGCAGATTCACCTCCACCCAGATGCGCACGCCTGTCTTCCGTCGTATGCGCCATTCGAAGCGTTGCGGCATGCCCTCAGCAGCGCGGCGGACGTACGCCTCGGCTTGTTGGGCATCGAAGGGCGGGGTGCCGTGACTGATGCCGCCGATGCCGAGCACTTTCAATTCCTCCAGGGTACAGCCGTAGAGGTCGCACGCCTTCTCGTTGGCATCGAGGATCGCGCCGGTCTCTACGTCGTGGACGAAGATGGCGTCACCCGCGAGTTCGAAAACGGTTCGATAACTCTCTTCGGAGGCGCGCAGGGCCGCCTCCGCCGCTTTCATCTCGGTGATGTCTCGGCAAACGCCCACCAGACGCATCGGGCGGCCCTGCGGGTCGTGGGTGACCTCGCCCGAGGACCGGAGCACGCGCACCTCCCCATCCGGGCGGATGATCCGCTCCTCAAAGTCGAAGGGGGCACCCGTTTCCAATGTCCGCTCGATGTGGCTACGGACGGGGGCTCGGTCGTCGGGATGCACGCAGGCGAGGTACGCCTCGAAGCTGGCGCCAAAGCCCTGCGGCGCCAGCCCGTAGATCCGGTACAGCTCGTCCGACCACGCGACGCGGTTACCGACGATGTCCCAGGTCCAACTCCCCAGCCGGGCGATGCGCTGCGCCTCACGAAGCTGGCGATCCCTTTCCTGCAGGGCCGCTTCCGTGGCCGGGGGACGCCCGCCCGCCCGGTCCTCATCCTGGAGCGGGCGGGTCCCCGAGCCGTCAGAAGTTATGGGCCTGCGGTCGTTCATAGCGATCCATGCCGAAGCGTATTCACGCCCGCCGATAGGAGGGGAGACACGACCAAAGTACGGTATGTGGCTGTCAGGTTTCAAGCAACACCGTCCTACGGCAAATCTTATAGGTTGAAAGACTGCATTGGATTTTTCAGATACGCCTGCGTGCTGCGTCAAGCCTGAACGATCGGCTCGCTGCACGAGCGAACGCGCTCGCTGAGAAAGCCGTGAAGCGTGGCAATCTCGTGCGAGGAACAAGACCCGGCGAGATTGCCGTTTCCTTGTTCCTCGCAAGGACACCGCGCTGCGTCCACTTACCGTGAGGCTACGAGGGCCACATCGGCGTGTTGCCAGGCCGCCTCAAAGCGCTGGAGCACCTGCTTCGCCTCCGCGCTTCTGCCCTGGGCCTGCAAGCTTTGGGCGAGGCCGTGGAGCGACCAGCCGTTTTCCGGATAGACTTTCAGGTCGTCTCGGTAGACCTGCTCTGCCTCGGAGAAACGACCGGCTTTCAGCAGCACGCGCCCAAGAGCCTGCCGGGAGGGGAGCACCCACGGCGGCGGCTCGGA
>JAHEMB010000085.1:0-2242 GCA_024643915.1 Rhodothermaceae bacterium
CAGCACCAGCGTGTTCGGCTCGACCAGGGCCGTCTCCGGGTCGCCTTCGAGGAGTGGGAAGCTGAAAATGTCTAAGAAGTCCGGCTCGGCGAAGTAGAAATCATCGTCGAAGAAATACTGCCCGTCGTGCTTGACGACGGGGCCCCACTGGTTCAAGCGGGTCACGGATTCCACCTCGGGGAAATCATCTCGCAGGACGCGCCCGACGGGCCGACTCACGAGGGCGAACCGATCCGGCGGCGCATTGGACGGCTGCGCGTCGAGCACCACGCGGTAGATGCGGTCGGCGTTTTCGTGAAAACGGTCGAATGACCGCTCGTCCTGAACGAAAAGGAGGATCAGCACGCAGCAAGCCAGCCCCAGCCCCAACCCGCCGACGTTGATAAGGCTGTACCCGGCTTGCTTCCGCAGATTGCGCAGGGCAACCTTCAGGTGATTCTTGAGCATTATCAGTAAGGACAGGGAGAGGTGGGAGGGTGAACACCGCGAGCTGCCACGAGGGGACGCCAAGCGGGACCGCCCATCATTCGGACGGCGCCGAGAGGAAGTTGCACCGGTCCGGGTTGATAAATCCTTGCCCTTTCCGCAACGAAGTAGGAGCGCGTGCCAAGAGGTGCCCTGAAAAAACTGACCGCTCTACCTACTCCTGATTTTCGAGTTGCTGGAGCTGCTGTTGGCGCTGCTTGAGGTACTTGCCCAGGTTGGTGCGCTGCCTCGCCTGGCGGTTGCGGATATCGGTCGGCGAAAGCCGGCTCTTCGTTTTCCACTGGTGCGCCGGCGCCTCCTCGAACTTGGCCTTCGTATCGAGGAATTCGGTGTTGTACGCCCGCGCGTTGCGGTAGAAGTTGCCGACAACGTGTAGGGCGCTGTGGGAGCCCTGCCCCCAGTAGCGCGTGCGGAAATTGATGGACGGGCTGTTGAAGCCCATCCAGGCTCCCGCCACCAGCCTCGGGTGGATGAGCATGAACCAGCCGTCGGCGCCGTTTTGCGTGGTGCCCGTCTTGCCCGCCAGGTCGCCCCGCCCGCCGAACATGGAGCGGAACCGGACGGCGGTGCCATACTGGACGACGCCCCGCATCATGTCCAGAACCCCGTAGGCGATGTGCGGCGGGACGGCGTGGGTGGTGTCGCTCTCGAAGACCTCCAGCATGTTGCCGTCGCGGTCCTCAATGCGGGTGACGAGGATCGGCTCGCGGCGCACGCCGAGAGAGGCGAGGGTGGCGTACGCGTTCGCCATCTCCAGAAGCGTCACCTCGCTCGTACCAAGGGCGAGGGAAGGCACTGCCTGTAACTCGCTCTGGATGCCCATGCGCCGCGCCATGTCCGCCACCTTCTCCGGCCCGACGGCGATGATAAGCTGGGCCGAGATGGTGTTCTTGGAGTAGGCGAGCCCCTGCCGCAGCGTCATGGCCCCGCTGCTGCCGCCTCCGAAGTTCTTGGGCGACCAGCGCTTCTTCGTGTGCGGATCGACGTAGTTGACGGGCCGGTCCACCACGCCGCTGTAGGGGGCATACCCGTTTTCGAGGGCGGCGGCGTAGACGAACGGCTTAAAAGTAGAGCCGGGCTGCCGCCTGGCGAGCGCCACGTGGTCGTACTCGTCGCCCCGAAAATCGCGGCCACCGACCCAGGCTTTGACGTAACCGGTGGTGGGGTCAAGCGCCACGAAGCCGGTTTCGAGCCGCTGTGCTGCCGTCTTGAGCGAATCGACGAAGCTCGTATCGGCCTGAAGCGCACGGAGCGCCTCCTTGCTTGAGGTGCCGTCGCCGATGAGGCGCCGATAGCGCGGCGTCTGTTGCATTAGTTCGTCTACGAGGTCCTGGTTCGTGCGCCAGAAATAGGCGAACGGCTCCACTTTGGCCCGCGCTTTCTGGTAGGACGCCGCGCGGCTGGAACGGAAGGGGACGCCGGCCTGGCTCCACTCCACGTCCACCACTGCCTGCATGTCGTCCATCAAGCTATCGACGGCGGCCTCGGCGGCTTGCTGAAGGCGGCTGTCGAGCGTGGTATAGACGCGGAGGCCATCGGTGTAGAGGTTGTAGCCGTTGTCGTCGGCCCAATCGTCGAGCCACTGCCGCACCTGCTCGGCGAAATAGGGCGCGAGGTTGCTCTGCCGCGTGAGCCGGTTGAAGGCCAGCTTCGTCGGCGTGTCCTTCATCGCATCGTATTCCACCGCTTCGAGGAACCCGACATCCACCATCCGCTGCAAAACCGCGTTGCGCCGCACGAACGAGCGATCGGGAAA
>JAHEMB010000085.1:2252-8940 GCA_024643915.1 Rhodothermaceae bacterium
CGCAGCGGGTTGTACGACGAGGTAGCCTTGAGCATGGCCGCGAGCGTGGCCGCCTCCGGCGTTGTCAGTTCCGAGGCGGGCTTGCTGAAATATGTCTTCGCCGCCGCCTCGATGCCGACGGCGTCGTAGAGAAAAGGCACGGCGTTGAGGTAAAACTCCAGCACCTCCGCCTTCGAATAGCGGTCCTCGATGCGGGCCGCTGTCAACCATTCCTTGATCTTGCGGGACAGAATAAAGTCGTCTCGGATGGACGGAAACGTGTTGCGGGCAAGCTGCATGGTAAGCGTGGAGCCACCCTGCTTCTCGCCGCCCGCCGTCCCCAGGACGGCGCCGAAGATGCGCCAGGGATCCACGCCGCCGTGCTCGTAGAAGCGGTGGTCCTCAATGGCGATGATGGCCTGCACAGCCGATAGGGCGACGCTGTCGAGCGTCACCCATGTGCGGTTCTCGAAATGATAACGCGTCAGTTCCTCACCGTCGGCGGTGTAGGCAATCGTCGCCTCAGCGACATGGAGAGCGCGCAGGTCATCGACCGACGGCACCTGGATGACCATCACGGCCCAGTAAGCGAGTGCCGCCAACAGCAGCAACACCGCAGCAAACAGCGGCACCGCCGCCCGCCGTCCTTCAGGCTCGGCCCAGCGGGCGCGCACGCGCATGGCGAGTTGCCGCCTGTAGGCCCCCGGCGCGCGGATAATCTCCCGCACCGATGGCAAGTCTGGCTTGTCCTTTTTCGCGTCATCCATGCGTCAAGCGTTCGAAAACGCGACAGTAGCCTTTTCCAGGGCGAGAGGTTCGCTTTCGGCAGCTTATACCCACCAGAGCGTACAACGGGTTGGCTGCAGTGTTAAGCCTAGGTAAAGATGTGGGTATTCTCTTTCGTACTCCAACAATTGCTTTGTTCCTGCCCCTCACGCGCAGGCTAGCCCCTGCGACGATTGCTTCCACATTGTCCCTCCTTTTTTAGAAGTCTTTCCCATTGCAACTCGCGTGCCATGTCAAGGGTGACGGGGCGAACTTTGCGCCGCTGCTCGCCTGGTCTGGGGACGTTGTAGGCCCGTTCCCGACAGGCATGCGCGTGTTTCCCCTACAGACAGGCGCGGTCTTCGCCGTTCTTCGCCGTTCGCCGCACTTCGTAAGCTTCGAGCGAGCCCAGCGAAGATATCCACCCGATGCTCCCCACCCCCATAAACGCCCACGGCCATGAAGGCGATCAACCGAATTCTCGTCCCTCGTGACTTCTCTCCTTGCTCCGAGACGGCGCTGCGAACGGCAGTGCGCCTTGCGGAGCGGACCGGCGCCACGCTACATCTGCTGTTCGCCCACGTCCTTCACGACGAGGCCGGTGGGCCGCCCATCAGCAGCGCAGCGCATGACCAAAATATCCGCACTCAGCTCCACCGCTTTGCGTCCGGCGAGCCCTTGGGGATTGAAGAAGAGCGCGTCGTGGTGCATGTGGTACGCGATCTGGCGGCGCCCCCTGCCATCTTGCACTACGCCGAAGCGAACGAAATCGACCTGATCGTGCTGGGCACACATGGGCGACGCGGCGTGCGGCGCCTTCTGCTGGGCAGCGTTGCTGAGGAGGTGGTTCAACTGGCGCAATGCCCCGTGCTCACCACACATGCCCAAGAAGCGCCTGCCTTGGGAGACGAAGATACGTCCATCCTCGTCCCCGTTGATTTTTCCGTACACGCACAGGAAGCGCTGCAGCAGGCCAAGGCGATGGCAGCCCTCTACGATGCACGGCTCGACCTTCTGCACGTCATCGAGGAACGGATGCAGCCGGCCTTTTACAACGCTGGCGCCGTGAGCGTCTACGACCTCGTGCCGAACCTGGACGAAGAGGTGCTCGATCAACTGAAGCGCTTTTACGAAGAATCCGGGGCGACGGGCGCACCGGTTCGTTTTCGCGTGGTACCGGGCCGCGCAGCCAACGAAATTGCCCGCTACGCCGAGGAGGCTGGCAGCGCGCTGATCGTCCTATCCACCCACGGGCTGACAGGAATCGAGCACCTGCTCATCGGTAGCATCTCAGAGAAGGTTGTTCGGCTGGCGCCGTGCCCGGTGCTCACGGTCAAGGCTAAGCAGACGCCGTACGAGCAGCGCACGCCAGCGCCTCGCCCCAAGAAAGACGCGACCGTCCGATCTGTCGACAGCGCCACCCAGATCGGCATACCGGCATAGTCCCTTTCCACCCTCAATCTGCTCCCGCAATGCCTACACTCCATCGCGTCCTCTACCCCACCGACTTTTCAGCGCGCTCGGCCGTGGCGCTGGCGCACGCGCTGGATCTGGCCGCGCCGCTGGGCGCAGAGATCCACGTGCTGCACGTTGCCGAAGAAGGCTCCCTCACGCAGCAGAGACACGTGCCGCATGAGCTGGAAAGAAACTTGACAGTGAGGATGCGCGAGGCCGTCAATGCCGAGCTGCACATGCTACACTACAAGGCCCTGAAAGACCTAAAGCTGTTCTATCACGTCAGAGGCGGCCAACCGGCCGACGAGATTCTGGCTTTTGCGGAGGCCAAGGGCGCCGACCTGATCGTGCTGGGCACACATGGACGCCGAGGCGTACGGCGGCTCGTGCTCGGTAGTGTAGCCGAGGCGGTCATGCACAACGCGCCGTGTCCGGTGATGGTCTGGCCCGGTGGCAGCGCTTCCCGATCCATTGCACGCATCGTCGTTCCGATGGACTTTTCCTTGCACGCGGAGGCGGCTTTCGCCCATGCCAAGGGGCTGGCGTCGGTCTACGGGGCATCGGTGGCACTACTTTTCGTGGCCGAAGAGCGCACGGTGCCCCTCTTCAGCGATACGGGCGTACCGGCCGTCACCACGCTGAAACTGCACCCCGCGGCCATCGCCCAGGCGGAGGCTGCTCTGCGGCAGCTCAATGCCAACACGCCGGGGCCGCCGGGGCCGGTGTCCTACCACGTCCGCGTGGGGAGCCCGGCGCGCGAAATCCTGACCTTTGCACAGGATCGATCAACCGACCTGATCATGATGGGCACGCGCGGCCTGGAAGGCCTCCAGGCCTGGCTCGGCAGCGTGGCGGACCGGGTCCTGCGTTCGGCCCCGTGCCCTGTTTGGACGATCAATGCCGCCGTGACGAAGCGGGCCGCGCAAGCCGAGAAGCACGAAACGGCCCTGCAACCCGAAGCCGCCTGACCTGCCATGACGACCCGCGAATTGCCCTGCCGCCGCATTCTCGCAGCAACCGACTTTTCGAGGCCGGCCGGCCTCGCCCTTGCTCTTGCCCTTAATCTGGCTGCTCGCTTCGACGCCGAGGTGCACCTCGTCCACGTTCTGAGCGCGTACGACCCTGAACTCTTCGGCACGGTGGAAACAACGCAGGAGGGGCAACGGCTCCGCCGTCGCCTGAACCAGGAGGTGGCACAAAGGATAGAAGGACGGCTGCAGGAGGCGCTGGCGGGCGTCAACGGACAGGCTGAACGCGTACGAACCGTGCAACTGCGCAGCCTGAAGACGGCGCCGGCCCTCCTTTCCTACGCGAAAGAGCATCAAATTGACTTGATCGTGCTGGGCACGCATGGGCGGCACGGGATGAAGCGCCTGATGCTCGGCAGCGTCGCCGAGGAGGTGGTCCAGCGTGCACCCTGCGACGTGCTGACCGTAGGCGGCGGCGCCCCGTCCCCCCCGGCAATGCGCCGCGTGCTCGTGCCCCTCGACCTCTCCGACGCCGCCCGGCCCACCTTGCGCGCAGCAAAAGAGATCGCCAGGCGCTTCGAAGCCCGCCTTCACCTCCTTCACGTCATCGAGCCCCTCCCCTTCCCGGTTTCCATTACGGGTATCGTGACCATTTTCGACCTTGTGCCGGACATTCGCGAGAAGGCCCGCGTTCAACTCAAGGCGCTTCTCGAGGAGGCCGAAGGCCCGCCCGTCGAGGGCATTCTCCGCATCGAGTCCGGGCACGCCGCCACGAAAATCGTAGAAACGGCGAGGGACATGAAGGCCGACCTCATTGTCCTGGCCACGCACGGCCTCACGGGCGTCGAACATTTTTGCATCGGCAGCGTGGCCGAGCGCGTGGTGCGGACGGCACCCTGCCCCGTCCTGGTCACGCGCGTGCCGGCCCTGCCGAATGAGAAGGGAAAAGGAGGGAAACGAGGAAGAACTAGTGCCCATGAAACCAAGGCGGCGGTTTCATCCTAAACGCTTCTGTCCTTCTCAGAAAACGTCGACAGAATGAACAGCTGCCTCCCCTTTCTCCTTTTCACCCTACTCACGCTCAGCGGCAAGTCGTCGGTGCAAGAGGCCGCCGTTGTCGGATGAGTGGAAGACGACGCGGGCCGAGAGGCCGTCGAGTCGGTCCACCAGCGGCACCAGAACGTTGGGTACGCGGCGGCCGTAATGCGCCAGGGAGAAATGGTCCTCTCCTTCACCGGCGTGCTGGCCGACCTCGAACATGAGGTGCCCGTAACGCTCGAGACGCGCTTCGGCACCGCGTCCATCATCACCGGTGTGGCTCTGCTGAAACTTTACGAGGCCGGCGCCATCGACCTGGATGCGCCTGTGTAGCAATACGTGCCGGAGTATCCCGCGCACGAGGCGGGCGTCATTACCCCGAGGCTGCTGGTGGCGCACCTCTCGGGTATCCCGCACCCGCAGTAGCAGCGCACGCCCACGCTCTATGCTACCGTCTACGAAGACGTCATCGACGCCCTCTCTGTCTTCCGCGAAGACACCCTCCTCTAGCGTCCGGCACCGATTATGAGTATTCGAGCTTCAACTACAACCTGCTGGCGGCCGTTATCCAGCGCGCGGCGGGGCAGCCCTTCCAATCTTTCGTCGAACAAAAGGTCATCGCCCCGCTCGGCCTGATCCACACCGCCTTCGACGACGTGCGGTGGGTGGTGAAGTACCGGGCGCGGCGTTATTCCTTCTACAACCCGGTCACTTACGAGGAGCGGACCCAGGTGCAGCGCGTGCCGGACTGAAGCTACAGCTTCAACATGGGCGGCGGCAACCTCCTTTCAACCGCCGAGGATCTTGTGCGCTTCGGCAACGCTTTCGTCCGCCCCGGCTTTCTGCCGGAGGAGGCGTTCGAGATGCTCTACACGCCCCAGCACAGGGCAGCGGCCCAGACTACGTGGGGCTTCGGCTGGTTCGTTGGCGAGAACGAGGCGGGCGGGCGGCGGCTGTCCATCTCAGGTGACAACCCCGGCTTGCAAGCCGGGCTAATCGTCTATCCCGAGCAGGACCTCGTCGTGGCAGTGCTCTCTAACGCCTTGGGCATCGGCTCGCGCGACGCCGAGTTGGTCAACTTCAGCCGCTTCGCCCGTCGTTGCATGGGCTGGCCCGATCCGCCGGAAGAAGAGTAGCCGAACCAGAAGGGCCTCGTGGAGGACAGGGACTGCCGGCAGGCCCTCCGGCTGCGCGGCTCCGCTCCGGTTGATCCCTCTCCTCAGCGTTCTTTTTTTCTCCGTACCTTGCCGTCCTCCTATCACCCACCCAACCCCAGGCGCCATGACCACAACAGAAATCACCGCCCGGCAAGCTGCCCTCGGCGACATCGAACAAGAATTGAAGATGACGCGCCGCATGCTAGATCGCGTGCCCGAGGCGCATTTTGCGTGGCGGCCGCACGAGAAGTCGATGTCGCTCGGCGAATTGGCGGCGCACCTCGCCAACGTGCTCTGGTGGCAGACCGCCGCCCTGCAAGAGGACGGCTTCGACCTGGCTAACGGCCCCCGTACGCGCTCGGCGCCGGAGAGCCACGCTGCCCTGATGCATAAATTCGACGAGAACGCGGCGGATCTTCGCGAGGCGATGGCGGCAGCCGATGCCGAATCCCTGAGCGCGCCCTGGACGCTGAGCAATGGTGAGCGCACGTATTTCACCCTCCCGCGCGCCGCCGTGCTGCGCACCTACGGCATCAGCCACCTGGTCCACCACCGGGGCCAACTCAGCGTCTACCTCCGGCTGCTCGACGTCCCCGTGCCCCCCACCTACGGCCCCACCGCCGACGAAAGCATGGGGTAAAGGTTTTCGCAACATAGCTACGGGCCCGGACCACGCCAGAGGAGCCGACAGTTCTCTTTGAGGCTGAGACGGGTTTCCGGCGCGCGGCCCAAGACCCTCCTACCAATCAGTCTCTCATCCCTTCACAAGCCGCGCAAGCGGATTCGGTAGTACACCCACCCGAAGCGTTTCTCGCGTGGGTCAGAGCGCGGGTGCAGGGGCCGGTGCGCGTGACATGGAATCACGCTTCGTGGCAGACGCTTCAGGCTGTCGAGAAAGGCGCCCATTGCCTGCTGATGGTTGGGAAAGAACAAAGCTTGAGCCTGCAGTTGAACAGAATTTTAGTTAAATTATCTCTCCCCCTGGGCTTCCTCGCACGCAACCGACGGACGGCTCCCACAGATGGTAGCTTTTCCATTCGTATCTAGGACAGCGTTGTCCGACAGGGCTTCCCATCTGGCCGCCCTTCTCCTGCTGGGCGCGCTTTTTCCTGGCTTTCTTCCAGCGCAGCCTTTATTTATCGGTCCGAGCCCCGACCGTGAGGCCGGCACCCCGCCGCTCACAAACTTTTCTCCCCGAGATTACAGCGGCTTCAACCAGAATTGGAGCATCGCGCAGGCGCCTAATGGCCTGCTCTATTCCGCCAACGTCCATCAGATTCTTGAGTATGACGGCGTTTCCTGGCGGGCAATCGTCGGTCCGCCGCA
>JAHEMB010000086.1 GCA_024643915.1 Rhodothermaceae bacterium
CCAGCGGAACGTGGACCCCCACACGGGCCGGCTGCGCCGCAACATGAGCGCGGAGCCCTGCGACCCCGACGGCGTCTACACGGCGAACGACACGAGCGGCTGCCTGGGGCCCGGCGTCGACGCCCTGGAGAACCACCACGCGAATCAGCAGTACTTCGCGTTCGTGTGCAGCACCAGCATCGCCTTCGTGGCGGACCTCGACCCCTCCGCGTGCGCGCAGAGCGTGTTCAACTCGACGAGCGACCTCGGCATCCCGGTTGTGCAGAAAAAGAGCCACCTGCCCGTCTTTGCCGACCCGAGCCACGGCACCGGCCTCCGGGGTAAGGTGACGCCGATGGCGCGCGCGGCGGTGGCCGCCGGGGCCGACGGTCTCATGGTGGAGGTCCACCCCGACCCTCCCTCGGCCCGTAGCGACGGCCCGCAATCGCTTTTCTTCGACCAGTTCGTGGAGCTGATGCGGCAGATCCGGCTCATCGCGCGTGCCATCGACCGCAACGTCCGCGAACCTGTTTCCACGTGAGGGCGTGCAGGAGAAGCGGGGGCGGAGGAAAGCGTCTTTCTAGCTATCTCCTCCACTTAATCCTCTGCTTCTAGCGAAGTAACCACTTATTTTCAGGCCGCTCGGTTCGCCGGGGGCTTCTCGTCGTTAGAGGGAGCGAACGAAGTATATCAGGAGGGACGAAGATATGTGTGGCATCGTCGGATACATCGGAGGGCAGCAGGTGAATGACATCCTGCTGACGGGCTTGCAGCGGCTGGAGTACCGGGGGTACGATTCCGCCGGCATCGCCATCGTCGCGGAGGGGCAGCTCAAGGTACACAAGCAGAAAGGCAAGGTGAGCGACCTTGTCGCCACGCTCGAAAGCAACGGGCAGCTGCAGGGCACGCTCGGCATCGGGCACACGCGTTGGGCCACGCACGGCTTCCCCAACGATGAGAACGCCCACCCGCACACCAACGTCACCGGCAGCTTCGCCCTCGTCCACAATGGCATCATCGAGAACTATGGCGCCCTCCGGCAGAAGCTCAAGCAGAAAGGCTACACGTTTAAGAGCGAGACCGACACGGAGGCGCTCGTCCATCTGATCGACGACGTACAGAAAGCGACGAGCCTGCCGCTTGAAGAGGCGGTGCGGCAGGCGCTCACCCAGGTGGTGGGCACCTACGGCATCGCCGTCGTCTCGGTTGAGGACCCCGACCTTTTGATTGCCGCGCGGATGGGCAGCCCACTCATCCTCGGCGTGGGTGAAGGTGAGTATTTCATCGCCTCTGACGCGGCGCCCCTCGTCGAGCACACCCGGCAGGTGGTTTACCTGAACGATGGCGAGTTGGTGGTGCTGAGGCGGAGCGGCTTCGAGGTGCGCACCATCGACAACGTCAAGCTCGAAAAGCAAATCACCGAGCTGGAGTGGGACCTGGAGGAGATCGAAAAGAGCGGCTACGAGCACTTCATGCTCAAAGAGATCATGGAGCAGCCTGAGTCGCTCGAAAACTGTATGCGCGGGCGGCTGCGTTTGGAGGAGAACTGCATCAACCTGGGCGGCCTGATTGAGGTGATGGACGACTTGCGGGCAGCCGAGCGCGTCATCATCTGCGCCTGCGGCACCTCGTGGCACGCCGCCCTCGTGGGCGAGTACCTGATCGAGAAGTTCGCCCGCATTCCCGTCGAGGTCGAGTACGCGTCCGAGTTCCGCTACCGCAACCCGATCCTCCGCGAGGGGGACGTGGTGCTTGTCATCTCCCAAAGTGGTGAGACAGCCGACACGCTCGCCGCTGTGCGTGAGGCCAAGCAGCAGGGCATCCTCACCCTCGGCGTGGTCAACACGGTCGGCTCCACCATTGCGCGCGAGACTGACGCGGGCGTGTACCTGCATGCCGGGCCGGAGATCGGCGTGGCCTCGACGAAGGCCTTCACGGCTCAGGTGCTGGTCCTCACGATGATCGCCCTCAAGCTGGCCGAGAACCGGACCCTCACCGACGCCGAGATGGCTGAGGCCCTCCGCGCCGTGAGCCAGATCCCAGACAAGGTCCGTAAGCTGCTCGAACTCGACAAGGAGCTGTGCAACATCGCCCACTCCTACCGCTTCGCCAATAATTTCCTGTACCTCGGGCGCGGGTTCAACTTCCCCGTGGCGCTCGAAGGCGCGCTCAAGCTCAAGGAGATCTCTTACATCCATGCCGAGGGCTACCCGGCGGCCGAGATGAAGCACGGCCCCATCGCCCTCATCGACCGCTTCATGCCCGTCGTCTTTATCGCCATGAAGGATCGGACCTACGACAAGGTGGTCTCGAACATTGAGGAGGTAGCGGCGCGGCAGGGCTCGGTCATTGCCATCACGGATGAGGGCAACGGTGAGTTGGACAAGCTCTGTGAATACGTCATCCGCATCCCGCACACCGAAGAGTTCCTATCGCCCCTGTTGACGGTGGTGCCGCTTCAACTGCTCTCTTACCACGTCGCCGTCATGCGTGGCTGTAACGTGGACCAGCCCCGCAACCTGGCCAAGAGCGTGACGGTGGAATAGCCGGGTTCCTGGTGAAACGAAGAATCGAAGAGACGAGGAATCGAGGAGAAGCTAAAGCCAGGCTGCTCTTCGATTCTTCGTTTCGTAGATTCCCTGTACGATTTCTCGCTTCACCCATCATGCTCGAGTCATGCGCAACCACATCAACATCGTCGGTTACCTCTACATCGGCCTCGGCATTCTGTATCTGGTCATCGGCGCCTTCGTCTTTCTCATCCTGGCGGGGAGTGGGGCGGTTTCGGGGGACCGTGAGGCCTTCTTCATCACGGGCGCGGTGGGTAGTTTCGTCGCGTTCATCATGTTCGTCCTTGGTTTGCCCGATATCATCGGGGGGTGGGGGCTGTTGAAGCGGCGGGAGTGGGCGCGCGTGCTTGTCATCGTCATGAGCATCCTCAACCTGCTCAGCTTTCCCATCGGCACGGCGGTGGGCGGCTACGCCCTCTACGTGCTTTTCCAAGACGACGTGAAGGCGGAGTTTCAGCATTGATGTTCGTTGAAAGTTTTCCGGTTCGTATTCCGCGCTCTTTTTGCCGGCAGAACAGGAAATGAGGCGTCGCGTTAGAGCGCTCCGAACGTATTTGCTGATCCCCGAGCATGATTAACCGCGAAGCCTTACAAGAGATCAAACGCCGGCACGAGGAAGTGACCGGCCTGATGTCGCAGCCCGAGATTGCCACCGACCCTGAGCGGATGGCCGACCTGGGGCGGGAGCATACCGAGTTGCTGGAGGTGGTGCGCGCCATCGACCGGTACGAGCGGATGCTGGATGAGCAGGCGGGGCTGCGCGAGATGGTGCGCGACGAAGACGAGCCGGAGCTGGCGAAGATGGCGCGGGCGGAACTGGAGGCGCTGGAGGAACGCCTGCCTGCCCTGGAAGAGGACCTGCGCCTGCAACTCATCCCCAAGGACCCCGAGGATGCCAAGAACGCCATCGTCGAGATCCGCGCCGGCACGGGCGGCGACGAGGCGGCCCTCTTCGCGGGCGACCTTTTCCGCCTCTACGCCCGCTTCATTGAAGATCGAGGTTGGCGCCTGGAGGAGATCGACAGCTCGGGCGGCTCGCAGGGTGGCTTCAAAGAAATTATCTTCGGCGTAAAGGGGCCGGACGCCTACGGCACGATGAAGTACGAAAGCGGCGTCCACCGCGTGCAGCGCGTGCCGGCGACGGAGTCAAGCGGGCGCATCCACACCTCGGCGGCCACCGTGGCCGTCCTGCCCGAGGCCGAGGAGGTGGACGTGGCGATCCACCCGAACGAACTCAAGATCGACGTTTACCGCTCCAGCGGGCCGGGTGGGCAGAGCGTCAACACGACCGACTCGGCCGTCCGCATCACCCACATCCCCACCGGTCTCGTGGTTACCTGTCAGGACGAGAAGAGCCAGCACAAGAACAAGGACAAGGCGCTCCGCGTGCTGCGTTCCCGCCTCTACGAGGCCGAGATCGAGAAGCGCCAGGCCGAGCGCGCCCAGGCCCGTCGCTCGATGGTGCAGACGGGCGACCGCTCCGCAAAGATCCGCACCTATAATTTCCCCCAGGACCGCGTCACCGACCACCGCCTCGAAGGCGACGCCAAGAATTACCCGCTCCACAAAGTCATGGACGGCGCCCTCGACGGGATCATCCGCGCCCTCCGCACGGCAGAGAACGCCGAGCGCCTCGCCAATTTGTGAGCCGAGGAAACGAGGAATCGAAGAAACGAGGAACTCCTCTTTCCGCCTTTCTTGGACTCCTCGCCTCTTCGTTTCTGCGATTCATTCCTCCTCTTCACCGCTGTTTCGTGGAACAGGGGTAGGGGCGACGGCATACTTTCTCGTCTGCAAAATCCCTGCTCCCGCCGCCGGTGGGGGCATGATTCATTCATCATTCCACAGGGAAACCCATGGCAACAGCCCAACCTACGTATGAGCTCACGTACATCGTTAACGGTGCGTTGAGCGACAACCAGATCCAGGACATCGTCCGCCGCGTGAACGAGTACATCGAAAAGAACGGCGGCGAAATCATCGAAGCCGAAGAGTGGGGGACGCGCCGGCTGGCCTATCCCATCAACAAGAAGCGCAACGGCTACTACGTCAACCTCTTTTTCCACGCCCCTGGCGACATCATCGCCCGCTTCGAGCGCGCCATGCAGATCGAGGATGACGTGCTGCGCTACCTCACCCTGCGCCTGGACAAGAAGATGCTGCGGCACTTCGAGCAGAACCGCACGAAGAAGCCCGAGAGCGGCGACGGCGCCCCGGCGCCGGCTGTGTCCGCCGAGGGTGGCAAGCCGGTCGAGTACATCGACTACAAGAACGTAGACGACCTCAAGACCCACATCAACGAGCAGGGCAAGATCCTACCCCGCCGCATCATGGACGTGACGGCCAAGCAGCAGCGCCAGCTCACCCGCGCCATCAAGCGCGCCCGGCACCTGGCGATGCTTCCCTTCGTGGCCGACGCCGTCCGCTAACGGTCGTCGCATCCGGCGAATTCATTTGGAACGAGGCGCAGGCCGGGGAAAGGCCGCGCCGCATTGCTCAGATAGATCATGCAGATACTTCTTTTACAGGACGTAGAGAACCTCGGTGAAGAGGGCGAGATCGTCAGCGTCAAGGATGGCTACGGCCGCAACTACCTCATCCCGCAGAAGCTGGCCCTCATGGCCACGCCCGGCACCGTCAAAGCGCGGCAGGAGGAACTGCGCCAGGCCTCGCGCAAGCGCGCCAAGCTGAAGGAGAGTGCCGAGCAGCAGGCTGCCGAGCTGGCAAAGACGGAGGTCGTCATCACAGCGAAGGTGGGCGAGGAGAACCGCATCTTCGGCACCGTCACCCCCACCCAGGTGGCCGATGCCTTGCAGCAGCAGGGCTACGAGGTGGACCGCCGCCAGGTAGAGATGGACGAGGACGTTCGCATGCTGGGCGTCTACACCGCCTCGGTGAAGTTGCACAAGGAGGTGCACGCCAAGGTGAAGGTGCGCGTGGAGCCCGAGGAGACCGCCGAGGCGGAAAGCTAATTCCGTATGGACGAGAGGACGTTTGGACAATGGTTCCTTCGTCTATGCGGCCCTCCCTCCATGTTGGAAAACCGAACCTAACGGAAGGGGTGTTCGTACTTTGTGCGGGCGCCCCTTTTCTGTGAGGGACCGGCGTAACTTTTGCGCTGTCGTCGGTATCTCAGGAGCGTCCGGCTATGCAACAGGTGGGGAATTGGGCCTGTCTATTTTTTGCCGATACCTGATTGTAAGACCATAGAATGAGATCAGCTACCGATATCAACCTTTCTATGCCGTCGTACCGAGCGATAGGATTTTTCGTGCTGGCCTGCGTGCTGTTGATGGCCGCCCCTTTGCGGGCGCAGGACATCAAGAGCGCGGGCGAGTTGGTGGACTGGCAGGTGGAGGCCGCGCCGACCACCGTCGCCCCGGATGAACTCGTGGAACTCACCTTCACGGCGAAGATCGACGCTGGGTGGAAGATGTACGCGCTCGACTCGCCCGTGGCGCGGCCTGTAAAGGTGAACTTCGACGCCCTGCCCCCGGCCTTCGTGCGCGAAGGGGAGCTCTTGCAGACCGAGCCGACCCAGGAGTATGACCCGAACTTTCAGGACGACGCCCGCTTCTTCAAGAAAGAGGCGCAGCTTTTCGCCGTCCTCGCCGTCGCCCCGGACGCTGCGCCGGGCCGCTACGAGATCAGCGGCAACGTGACCTTTATGATCTGCAACGAGTCGATGTGCCTGCCGCCCACCAAGGCGCCTTTTGCTGTGGTGGTGACGGTGGCGGGCGAGGGGGCAGCGGAGGCCGACGTTGCGCCCACGCCTTCGGGAGCGGCGTCTTCGGGGATGGCTGTGCCGCCGGAGGAGACGCCGCCGCGTCCGCTCAACTTCACGGACAACAAAGGCAGCCTCACTCCTACACCTTCCACTGAGGCGCCAGACGAGGCGGGTGCGCCGGGCGAAAGTGAAGGCAGCCTGCTTTCGGCGGGCGATGACTTTGGCGAGGCCGAGGCGCGGGGCTTCTGGGGCTTTCTGCTGCTGGCTGTGGGCGCCGGGCTGGCGGCCCTGCTCACCCCCTGCGTCTTCCCCATGATCCCCCTCACCGTCTCCTTCTTCACCAAGCATGCCGACGACCGGGGCCACGCCCTCCGCATGGCGGGCGTCTACGGCCTTGCCATCGTGCTGACCTTCACTGGGCTGGGCGTGTTGATGGCCGTCTTGGTGGGCGCCGCCGGGGCACAGACGATTGCGGCGAACCCGTGGGTCAACCTTTTCATCGGCCTCGTCTTCGTGGTCTTCGCCCTCTCGCTCCTTGGCCTCTTCGAGTTGCGCCTGCCGTCCGGCCTGCTGAATTATTTCAACAGGCAGAGCCATCAGCAGGGGGGCTACCTGGGCGTGCTTTTCATGGGGCTGACGCTCACGCTCGTCTCGTTCTCCTGCACGGCGCCGTTCGTGGGCGGGCTGCTGGCCGCCACCGCCGGGGGGGCGTGGAGCTACCCGGTGTTGGGGATGCTGGTTTTCAGCGCTACCTTTGCCCTGCCGTTCGTCCTCTTCGCCCTCTTCCCCAAAGGCATCCAGGCGCTTCCCCGGTCCGGCGCGTGGATGAACGCGGTGAAGGTGGTGCTGGGGTTTGTGGAGCTGGCGGCGGCCCTCAAGTTCTTCTC
Organism: Rhodothermaceae bacterium; assembly: GCA_024643915.1. Classification (GTDB taxonomy): domain Bacteria; phylum Bacteroidota; class Rhodothermia; order Rhodothermales; family JAHEMB01; genus JAHEMB01. The sequence goes on from JAHEMB010000086.1 coordinate 7,164, forward strand.
CAACGCCGATCTCGTGTGGGGCTGGGGTCTCCTCTCGCGCCCCCTCGCTATCGCCTTGGCGACGGTCATTTTCTTCCTGGCGGGCCTCTATCTGCTCGGCAAGCTGCCCCTCAAGAACGAGCCGGCGGTGGAGCGCATTGGGGTGGGGCGGCTGCTGGCCGCCATCGCTTTCATCGGCCTCTCGCTTTTCATGCTGCCCGGCCTCTTCGGCGCCCCGCTCAACGCCCTCGACGCCTACCTGCCGCCACGCCAGGCCACCGACGTGAGCCTGCTGGCCGCCTTCTCCCGCGACGGCGGCGCGACCGCGCACGACGACGCCTGGTACGTGGACGACGTGGCGGCTGCCTTCGCCGAAGCGCGTGCGGTGGGTAAGCCCGTTCTCGTCGATTTTACGGGCTACACCTGCACCAACTGCCGCGAGATGGAGGCCAACGTCTTCACCCGTCCCGAGGTGGCCGAGCGCTTCCGCCGCGACTTCGTCCTGCTCCGCCTTTACACCGATGACCTGGATCGCGGAACGGAGTTTCAGCGCTACCAGCTTCAGCTCACCGGCACGGTGGCCCTGCCCACCTACGCCATCGTCAGCCCTCAGGGTGAAAAGCTCATCTCCAAAGTCAGCGGCATCGTTTCCGCGCCCAGGTTCGTCGCTTTCCTGGATCGGGGCGCCGCCTCTTATGGCGAAGAGAAGTTAGCGGTGCGGTAAGGGTGCACTCAGAGGGCGCTGTTGCGAGGGGGATCTGTACCGTCTCGAAAAGCCATGGCAGGGGGCGTACCTGGCTACTTCAAGGCCGATTCGATTGCTGAATGGGGGGGGTGCCGGGCAGCCCGTAGCGGATAGCGGCCTCCTGCTCGCGAGGAAAGCTGTCTGCCCCATCGGGCACGAGGCCGAGGCGGCGGGCGCGTCTGAGCCACTGCTGCCGCGCCAACTCCTGCATATCCTCCACCGAATCGACCTCGTCGACGATTTCAAGGCCGAGGAGGGTCTCCACCACGTCTTCCATCGTCACCAGCCCTGCCGTCCCGCCGAACTCGTCGACGACGAGGGCGACGTGCTCGAGGTGGTCGAGGAGGCGCTCGAAGAGGGCGGGCAGGGGGAGGGTCGCGGGCACGGCGATAAACTCGCGGCGGAGGTCGCCCAGCGGCACCTCGCCCTGGTTGCGGGCGGCGCGCAACAGCAGTTCATCTTTGAGCACGTACCCGCTCATCTCGTCGAGGTGCTCGCGGTAGACGGGGATGCGAGAGAAACGCAGTTCGCTGTGTTGGGCTATCACCTCGTCGGCGGTCGTACTTTCAGGCAAGGCGAAGAGGACCGTGCGGGGCGTCATCACGTCGCGGACGCGGAGGGAGCCGAAACGGAAGAGACTCTTGAGGATGCGCGACTCTTCCTCCTCGAAGACGCCGGCTTCTTCGCCCAGTTGGGCCATCGCCGTGATCTCTTCGCGGCTGACCTGCTCATCCTGGTCGCCGCGAGCGAGGAGGGCCGTGATCCCCTGCGAGAGCTTCACAAGGGGCCACATCAGTAGCATGGTCGGCTTAAGGAGCGCGGCCACCGGCCCGGCCAGGCGCCGCCAGTAGAGGGCGCCGAGCGTCTTGGGAATGATCTCGGAGAGGAGGAGGATCAGGAGGGTCAGCACCGCCGAGGCAGCGGCGAGGTAGGCATCACCGAAGACCTTGGCCGCCTGGGCGCCCGCCCCCGCCGCGCCGACCGTATGGGCGATGGTGTTGAGGGTGAGGATGGCGGCCAG
>JAHEMB010000087.1 GCA_024643915.1 Rhodothermaceae bacterium
TGACCGCCTACCTCATTCGGTTCGAGGCCATGACGCCCCCTGAGTGGGTGCCGATAGGCCGGTACCTGGAACTGCTCCCCTGGGTGCTCATCCTGTCGAGCGTCGTCTTTGGCCTGTCGGGGCTCTATGCACCGGACCGGGCGCAACGCCTGCCCAGCCTCATCTTCGGCGTGGCGAAGGCGGTGGCCCTGGAACTGCTCGTGGTGGCGGCCTCGCTCTCGTTCTACCGGGAGCTGTCGTTTTCGCGGCTGATGATGATCCTCTTCGGCGTCATCACGCCCTCCCTCATGGTGCTGCTGCGGATCGTCCTCTACACGGCGATGCGGCGGGCGCGGCAACAGGGCAAGAACCTGCGGCGCGTGCTCATCGTGGGCGCCGGCAAGGCCGGGCGCAAGCTCGAAAATGCGTTCCGCCAGTACCCCTGGATGGGCTTCGAGGTGGTCGGCTTCCTCGACGATTTCAAGATCGGTGAGCCCGACGTGCTCGGTCCCACCGAACAGGCCGAGGCTATTGTCGATCGGTTCGAGCAGGAAGGGCGGGCCATCGACTACGTCTACATCGCCCTGCCGCTGGCCGCCGCCGGCCGCATCGAGGCCCTCGTCGATGCCCTTGCCACGCACCTTGCCCACATCTGCCTCGTCCCGGACCTCTTCCAGTTCGACATCCTCAACAGCCGCGTCACCGACGTGGACGGCCTGCCCGTCATCCACCTCATCGACGAGGCGCCCATCGAGTTTCGGCGCTTCATGAAGCGTGTGGTGGATGTGGTTTTCTCGGCGTGCTTCCTCCTCGTGGCCGGTCCCGTCATGCTGCTCATCGCCCTCGCGGTGAAGCTCTCCTCGCCCGGCCCGGTCTTCTACCGGCAGGAGCGGATGGGCCTCAACGGGCAGACGTTCAAGATCCTCAAGTTCCGCTCGATGCCCGTCCACGCCGAGGCTGACACAGGAGCCGTCTGGGCGAAACCGGGCGAGCAGCGCGCCACCCCCCTTGGCGCTTTCCTGCGCAAGACCTCGCTCGACGAGTTGCCGCAGTTCATCAATGTCCTCCGGGGCGACATGTCGGTGGTGGGCCCGCGCCCCGAGCGGCCCGTCTTCATCGAAGAGTTCCGGGGCAACATACCGCGCTACATGCTGCGCCACAAGGTGAAGGCCGGCATCACGGGCTGGGCCCAGGTCAACGGCTGGCGCGGCAACACTTCCCTCGAAAAGCGCATCGAGTACGACCTCTACTACATCCAGAATTGGTCGCTCCTGTTCGATTTCAAGATTATGCTGATGACCGTCTGGAAGGGCTTCGTGAGTGAGCACGCGTACTGAGGAATAGCACTTTTACCAGCGACGATTCGCCCCATCTGTCTTGATTCTGAGATGGCGCTGTAGGATTTTAGCGTGGCGCCCCTTCACCATTCTACCACCACCATGAAGCGCCTGCTCGCCCTGCCTTTCGTGCTCCTGCCCCTGCTGTTCCTCGCCCTCGCCGGGCAGCCCTTCCCTGACGACGAACCGACCGGCGTCGTGAGGGATGCCACTGGGGCGCCGCTGCCGGGTGTGCTCGTCACGGCGCTTCGGGCAGACAGCGTGGTGGCGGTGACGGTGGTGACAGATACGGAGGGGCGCTACGTGCTGCCGTCCCTGCCCGACGGCGCCTACCACGGGCGGGCGCACCGGATCGGCTACAAACCGTCGGCGTCGGTGCCGCTCGCTGCAGAGCAGGATTTCGTCCTCACCTCCGAGGAAAACGTCTTCGACCAGATGCCGAGCAGCGCCTTCCTGGGCCTCCTGCCGGACGGCGAGGACAAGCGGCACTTCGTGCTGGATTGCGCCGGCTGCCACCAGTTCGACCAGAAGCAGATCACGCTCGACGGGAAGCTGCGCGCCAGGGATAGCTGGCTCCAGCGCACGAACCAGATGCTCTCGTTCGCGGGGGCGCACACCGGCTTCCCCGTCATTTCGCCCAGCCGCGATGCCGAGAAAACGACGGAATGGCTCCTCGCCCACGTCGGCGGCCCGGACGACCCCCTCCCCGCCTTCACCCCCCCGCCGCCCATGACGGGCGAGGACGCGAACGTCGTCATCACCGAGTACGACCTGCCCGTGCCTTACGACCTGCCCCACGACCTGCTGCCCGACGCGGAGGGCCAGATCCTCATCACCGGCATGATGACGGCGCAGATGTACCGGCTGAACCCCGCGACCGGCCATTTCGCCACCGTCCCGATCCCCGTGCAGCACGCCGGCCCCCGCGCCCTCGACCTCGGGCCGTACGGCCGGTGGTGGGTGCTGCTCGGCAACCCCCGGCAGATCGGCGTCTACGACCCCGCAGAAGAGACGTGGGCGATGCACGACATCGGCATGTACCCGCACAGCATCAAGCTCGACGACGCGGGCCGCGTGTGGTTCAACGGGCATTTCACGAAAGAACCGGAGCTCATCGGCTACCTGGACGCGGCGACGGGCGAGGTAACGACTTACGAGGTGCCCACGCCGCCGATGCCCGATGGCGGCACCACCATGCCCTACGGCCTTCGCATCGACGCGGAGGGGACGCTGTGGGCCACGCAACTCATCGGCAACCGGCTCATCAAGTTCGTGCCGAAGACCGAAGCCTTCACGCTCTACGAGTTGCCCACGCCTGTCAGCGGCCCGCGCCGCCCCGCCATCGGGCCGGACGGCGCAGTGTGGATCCCCCAGTTCGCCGCCAACAAGCTCGCCCGCTTCGACCCGGCGACGGAGACGTTTACGGAGTACCCACTCCCTCTCCCCGACGCCCTACCTTACGTCGTCCGCGTCGATCCCCGGACAGGCGTGGTCTGGATCGCCACTGCCGGCGCCGACGCGGTGCTGCGCTTCGACCCGGCGACGGAGCGGTTCTTCGTCCACCGCCTGCCCACGCAGAAGGCGCTCGTACGCCACATGGAACTCGATGCCACGGGTGCGGCGTGGGTCGCCTACGGCAACTCGCCCGCCACCGACCCGAAAATCGCCCGCCTCGAAATTCGGGACTGATGGAGCATGGAGGATGGAAGACGGCGAGAGGTATGTTGTGGCATGTTCTTTCGCCCTTTCGACAGACAACCTCCATTGCCCAGGGGCGTACTTTTTCTCATTCAGTTCCGTAGCTTTCGTTTGCCTTTCTCGCACTATTTTCGCTCCGTCCCCACGCGGCCATGAAGACGACCGATCCGCAGATCACCACGAGCGCCCTCCTGCTCACGGTCATCAACATGCTGCTGATGCTGCACGTCAGCCTCGTTGCCGGCCTCAGCGCCGCCGGGCTGCTCGGCGAATCCCCCGCTCTCCCGATCATGGTGCTTCAATTCGTCATTGCGGGGCTGGCGCTTCTGGCCGCGCTCGCGCTTTTCTCACAACCGAGGCGCATCGCTTTCGTGGCGCTCATCGCCGCCACGCTCTCCCTCTGGCTCGGCCTCTACCTCGTCGTCACCGACGCCGGTTTCTTTACCCTGGACTCTCCCCTCGCCATGCTCTACGTGTGGCCCGCTGCCTTCGCCCTAGTTACGCTCCTTCCCGTCCTCAAAATCTGGCTGAAGCTGGAGTGAGAGGGGGAGTCGAGGAGTCGGGGAGTCGGGGAGTCGGGGAGTCGGGGAGTCGGGGAGTCGAAGATAAAACGTGCAGGGTCAACAATCGCCGGCTCTCCCTTTCTCCGACTCCCCGACTCTCTCAGTTCTCCGGCTCATTCCTCACGCAGGGCGAGGGCGGGGCTCGCGTTCGCCATCTTCCACGAAGGGTAGAGGCCGGCCAGCACCGCCGCGACGAGGGCGAGGGCGACGGCTTGCAACAGGATCTCGGCGGGCACCTCAAACTGGAGCGTCCAGCCGAAGGAGCGCTTGTTGATGACGAAGATGAGGACATAGGCTAGCGCGAGGCCGAGCGGGATGGAGAGCAGGCCCGCCACCAGCCCCATCAGGCCCGTCTGGAGCGTCACGTAGCGCCACACCTGGCGGGGCGTCAGGCCGGTGGCGCGCAGCACGGCCAGCTCACGTGCCCGTTCGAGCTGGAGCGCCATGAGCGCGCTCAGCACCCCGACGAAGGCCACCGCTACTGCCAGCAGCCGCAGCACCGTGGTGATGGTGAATGTCCGATCGAACACGTCGAGGGAGCTTTCGCGGAGGACGCGGTTGGAGCGAATGAGCAGTTCCTGCTGCCCGCCCACCCGCTGCCGCAGCCGCTCGATCAGGGCGTCGAGGTCCTGGCCGGGATCGGCGTAGAGGGCGAGGCCGGAGAAGCCGGGGTCGTCGTAGAAGCGGTCGTAGGTGGCGCGGCTCATCATGACCACACCGAGGTCGGAGGCATAGTCGTAGTAGATGCCCCGAATGGGGAAGGCGGCCTCTCCCCGCTCAGTCTGGAGCCGCACCGTGTCGCCCACAGCGAGGCTGTGGCGGAAGCTGTACGGCTCGGAGATGATGACGGCGCTTTCCTCCTCGAAACGCGGCCAGATGGCCTCGGCGTCGCCCTTCTTGAAGCGAAACGTGCGGCGCGTGTTCGGCCCCTGGTCGATGGCGACGAGATCGGTCGGACCGACGTCGGCCATCGCATCAATGCGGCGGACGGAGTAGGCGCCCGCCACGCCCGGCGTCTCGCGCAGGAGGGCCGCCATGTCGGGCAGCAACGTTGCATCGCCCCGGCGGAAGACGAGGCTGGGCGGCTGCACGTACACGTCGGCCTGGAGCGAGTAGCCGAGCCAGATCTCCACCGTCGCGCGGAAGCTGCCCACCATCACGCCCACGCCCGTCGTCGCTGCTAGGGCGATGCTGAGGGCGGCGATGGCCACCGCCGTGCGGCTGAGCGTGGAGACGACGCCCCGCGCCGCCATCCGCCCGAGCACGCCGAAGAGGCGCCCCATGACGGGCCGCGCCGCCCCGGCAAACCCGACCACAGCGAGGGGCGTGATGAGGGCGAAGGAGAGCAGAATGCACAGGAGGGCGAGATAACTCAGCACGATGCTCCGCCCCGGCAGAAGCAGCAACACGCCCAGCCCGCCCAGCATAAGCCCGCCCAACGCCAGCTTTGGCGCCAGCCCCTGGAGCCGCGACTCCGATTCGGAGCGGCGGAGCACGGTGGAGGCGGGCGCGTTCGTCGCCTCGCGGGCAGGCGCCGCCGTCGCCAGGAGCGTAGCGCCCAGACCCAGCGCCGCGCCTTTCACGAGGGTCCACGGCGCAATCGACAGCTCGCGCACCGTCAGGACGTAGTAAAGGTCGTTGATCGTCTGCGTGACGAGGCGGACGAGCCCCTGCCCCAGCACGATCCCTCCCAACAACCCGAGCGCCGTACCGACGACCCCGATGAGAAACGCCTCACCCAGGATGAGCGCGAACACCTCACGGCGGGTAACGCCGATGGCGCGCAGCCGGCCCACGAGCGGGCGCCGCTGCACGACGGAGAACGTCATCGTGTTATAGATCAGAAACATGCCCACGACGAGCGCCAGCAGGCTCAGGGCCGTAAGGTTCAGGTTGAAGGCCCGCGTCATCTGCTCCACCGTGCGCGTCCGCGTCTGCGAGCGCACCACCTCGGCGCCCGCCGGCAGCCCCGCCCGGATGGTTTCGAGCTGCGCCGCGCCTGCCTTGGCGTCGGGGATCAGCAGGTCGATGCGGCTGAGGCGGCCCGTCGCATTGAGCAGGAGTTGAGCCGTCGCCACGTCGGTGACGAGCAGGTTTTCCATCGCGCGGCGGCTGCGCTCATCCCCGGGCTCCAGCAGGCCAATGATCTCAACGCTTTCGGGCACCCCGTCGATACGGAGCGCGAGCGAATCGCCGACGGCCAGCCCCAGCGCCTCGGCGGTGGGCTTCGCCAGGAGCGCCGTGCCGGTGCGCGCCATGAAAGCGCCGAGGTCGAGGCCCGCCACCTCTCCCACGTAGGGCCGAAACGGCGCCTCGGCAAATGGATCGACGCCGAGCACCTGGAACGTCCGCCCCTCGTACTCGGGCGCGGTCGCGTAGCCCTCCACGAGGGGCGCCGCCTCCCGTACGCCCAGGTCGATGCGCAGCCGCCGGTACATGTCCTCGTCCAGCCCCTCGCCTCCCCCTACCACCTGATGCGTTGCCTTCCCTGTGACACTTTCCGCCGAAAGGGCAAAGGCCCGCTTCGCGCTCGTGTTCGCCAGGTCGATGGACACCACCATCGCCACCCCCAACGCCACGCCGAGGATCGACAGCCCGATTAGCCACGGGTGCTGCTGCAGGTACCGGCGGCTGGATCGGCGAAGGAGCGCGGTGGGCATGACGGCGGGGCGATGGAGGAATGGAGGAATAGAAAAGTGGAAGAATGGAAGAATGGAAGAGCCGCAGCGCGAAAGTTCAATGCTTCGATTCGTCGGCTCGGCGTTTCATCGATTCGTCGACTCATACTTTCGTCGTTTCTCCGCCTCCCCGACTCTCCGACTCACCCACTCACAGCAATGCTTCTTCGGCGGAGACTTCGTGCAGGGTGCCGGCGTGGAGGCGGACGACGCGGTCGGCCAGGTCGATCAGGTCGCGGTCGTGCGTGACGACGAGGATGGTTTTCTGGGCGCGGTGGATCAGGTCGTGGATGAGTTGCATCACCTGGAGGCCCGTCTGGTAGTCGAGGTTGCCGGTCGGCTCGTCGGCCAGGAGGAGAAGCGGGTCGTGGGCAAGCGCACGGGCGATGGCGACGCGCTGTTGCTCGCCGCCCGAGAGGCGGTCGGGGAAACTGTCGGCGCGGTCCGCGAGGCCCACTTGATCGAGGAAAGCGAGGGCTTGCTTCTGCTCCGCCTCCCCCATCCGCCCATTGAGTTCGAGGGGCAGCAGGATGTTCTCCGCCACGGTGAGCGTGGGGATGAGGTTGAACGACTGGAAGACGAAGCCGATGTGCTCGCGGCGAAAAAGCGTACGGTCCTGCTCCGAAAGCCGCGTCAGGTTCGTCTCGCCGACAATCACTTCGCCTTCGGTGGGTTGGTCGATGCCGCTGATGAGGTTGAGAAGCGTGCTCTTGCCCGAGCCGCTCCGGCCCAGCAGCACCACGAACTCGCCCGCGCGGATCGAGAAGTCGAGGCCGCGTAAAACAGCCCGCTCCTGCTCGCCTTCGCGGTACCCCTTCGTCAGCCCCCGTAGTTGCACGAGAGCCTTGCCGTCGGTGAGAAAAGTTCGATCTGAGGTCATCAAGGAAAGTCGCTGGCCGCAGGTCCCGCTGCGCGCCCTCTCCGACCCCCTGCCCCGCCGAATGTTCGTCTCAACAAACGACGTAGGTGAAAACTTACGATCTCGGCCGCATCACGCCGCCACCGCATCAGGTGATCCATCGCCCAGAAGGTGGACGGCATCTCGGGGTAAACGAGGAGGATATTCATGCGGGGTCACATTCGACGAACAGGGACACCGAACAATGCAGAGTATGGAAAACAATTGGTGGATTCAGCAGCCTGGCGGACATTACGCGGACCACCGCTGCGGCTTTGCTCGTTCGTCACGCTGACCACAGCAAGAAGCAATTAAATGAAAGAGCCTCAGGAAAACCGCATCCGTGTAGCAGCGGCGCAGTACTTCATCCGTCCTATCCAGCGCTACGAACAGTTCGTCGATCAGGTGACGGCAGTGGTGGAGACGGCGGCGGACTACCGATGCAGCTTGCTCGTGCTGCCCGAGTATTTCAGCATCCAACTCGTCTCCTTGCACGACACCAAACGGCCCTTCCACGAGCAGATCCGCGAAGCCGCCTCGTACCACGACCGCTTCGTGGACCTGATGCGCGAGCTGGCGAAGGACAACGGCCTCTACCTCGTCGCCGGCACCTTCCCCGTCCTCGACGCGGCCACTGACGCCGTCTACAACGACTGTTACTTCTTCGCCCCCAGCGGCGCCTACGACGTGCAGGGCAAGCTGCACATGACGCGGTTCGAGAAGGAGGACTGGCTGGTGCAGCCGCGCAACCGCCTCAAGGTGTTCGATACCGAATTCGGCAAGATCGCCATCGCCATCTGCTACGACGTCGAGTTCCCCGAATTGGTGCGGGCGGTGGCGAACGAGGGCGTCCACCTCCTGGCCGTGCCCAGCAACACGGACGACCGGCAGGGCTTCCTCCGCGTGCGTTACTGCGCCCACGCCCGCGCCATCGAGAACCAGATGTACGTCATCCACGCGCCCACCGTCGGGTCCCTCCCGCGCGTGCCGGACGTCTCGCTCAACTACGGGCAGGCCGCCATCCTCACCCCCAGCGATTTCGCCTTCGCCCGCGACGGCATCCTCGCCCAGGGCGAATTGAACCAGGAGACGCTCATCATCGGCGAGTTGGACATCGAACTCGTCGAGCGCAGCCGCTCCTTCGGCACGGTGCTGCCCCTCGAAGACAGCCGCCTGACGCAGAAGCTCGTGGCGTCGATTGAGACAGTGAGGCTATGAAGGCGCAGCCGGACATCGCCATCCGCCCCACCCGAGAGGAGGATTTCGCCGCCATCGAAGCGATCTCGCGGCACGTCTACCCGAACGACGAACCGTGGAGGGCAAACTTCCTGGCGGCGCACCGGGAGGTCTTCCCCGAGGGCCAGCTCGTGGCGGAGGAAACGGCAACGGGCCGAGTGGCCGGCATGGTCGCCAGCCTCATCGTTGCCTGGGACGAGTACGACCACCTGGAGAGCTACATGGATTTCACGGCGGGCGGCACGTTCCGCAACCACGACCCGGCCGGCCGCACGCTCTACGGCGCCGAGGTGATGGTGGACCCGTCGATGCGGCGGCGCGGCATCGGGTCGCTCCTCTACCAGGCGCGCCGGGTGCTGGCCGAAGAGCGGGGTCTGCTGCGCATCCGCGCGGGCGCCCGTCTGCCCGGCTACCATCGCTATGCCGACCGAATGAATATAGAGGAGTACGTCGTCAAGGTCGTCAATGACGAGCT
>JAHEMB010000088.1:0-8058 GCA_024643915.1 Rhodothermaceae bacterium
CATAGAGCAGCATGAGAGAGGTTGAGAAGACGCGGCGCGGCGCAGCCGTCCTCGAAGTGGAAGGGTTGACGAAGACGTACCGCAGTGGGGCGCGCACCCTGACGGTGCTGGGCGACGTGACCTTCGTGGTGCAAGAGGGCGAGACGTGCGCCGTCGTGGGGCCGTCGGGCAGTGGCAAGACGACCCTGCTGGGGCTGTGCGCCGGCCTCGACCGGCCTTCCGCCGGCAGCGTCCGGCTCTGCGGCGAGGAACTCGGCCCGCTCTCCGAGGACGAGCGCGCGGCGGTGCGCAACCGCGACGTCGGCTTCGTCTTCCAGACGTTCCAGCTTATCCCCACCCTCACGGCCCTCGAAAACGTGATGGTGCCCGCCGAGCTGCGCGGCGACCGGGGCGCCCGCCCCCACGCCGCCGACCTGCTCGACCGCGTCGGCCTGGGAGACCGGCTCGACCATTACCCGGCCCAGCTCTCGGGCGGCGAGCAGCAGCGCGTGGCCCTCGCCCGCGCCTTCATCAACCGCCCCACCATCCTCTTCGCCGATGAGCCCACCGGCAACCTCGACACCGAGACGGGCAATTACGTAGAGGACCTGCTGTTCGACCTCAACCGCACCGCTGGCACCACCCTCGTCCTCGTCACCCACGACCTGGAGCTGGCCGCCCGCACGGGCCGCATCATCCGCCTCCGCGCCGGCCAGGTCGTCTCGGACGAGGTCACGGATGATGTTTCGGGCGCCGGGCCCAGCCGCTACGCCGCCGCCGGCTGAGGGTGAGCCACCGAAACGACAGCCCTAGCTACCGGCTACGTTTCGGCTCCTCGTTTCTTCGATTCTTCGGCTCCTGTGCCTCCCCCGCAACCGAGCCTGAGGGCCGGCGTTAGAACGCCCCGCTGTAGCTGTTCATTCGTCTGAGGAAAGCCATGAATTGTCCGAAATGCGGTGCTGAGATGGAGACGGTGACGTTCCACGGCGTCGAGGTGGATCGCTGCACCCAGTGCAAGGGGCTGTGGTTCGACGCGATGGAGAAGGAGGAACTGAAACGCTACGAAGGCTCCGAGGAGATCGACGTGGGCGACGCGAAGCTGGGCCGGCAATATAACACGGTGGACCGGATCGACTGCCCGCAGTGCCACACGCAGATGATCCGCATGGTGGACCTCGGCCAACCGCACATCTGGTTCGAGAGCTGCACCGTCTGCTACGGCGCCTTCTTCGACGCCGGCGAGTTCCGCGACTACAAGCAGGAGAGCTTCAGCGACGTCCTCAAACGCTTCATCACGCCGGAACGACGGTAGGTAGGAATCGAAGAAACGAGGAATCGAAGAATCGAAGAGGACGTTTTCTCCGAGTCCTCATTGAGTCCTCGTTTCTTCGACTCTTTGATTCATTGAAAATGGTTCTTTTCGCGATAGAGACTGGCGCGGTATGGCTGGTGTGGAGCCGGGGGCGGGCGAAACCGCCGGTGGTGGCGCCCGGCGCGGCGGCGCGGCGCTTTGGCCTCCGGGTGGAAGGGGGGAGGGGGGTAACACCGGATGTGCAGTTCGGGCCGGCGGGCGATGCGCACCTCTTCGAGCAGACGAGCTACACGTTTTTCGTGCAGAGTAAGACGGGGGCGCCCCTGACGGTGCGGCACCGCGACCCTGTCCTCACGCAGGCCCTCCATGCTGCCGACGGCGGGCGCGTGGTCCACGGCCCGGTGAATTTCGGCGCGCAGGTGGGGCACAGCCGGTTCAGCGTCGTGATAGCGGGGCGGCCCCATTTCGATTTTGAAGTCGAGATTTTTCCCTCCAAGCTCGATTACCGCGACGATTACGCAGCGCTGCGCGCGGACGTGCAGGATATCGCTGCTGACCTCGTCTACGAATACCTGCGCGCTACGTATTTCCCCGGCACGCCGCGCCCGGCGGCCCAGCCGCCCACCCTTGCCTGGGCCACCCTCCTCCGGCACTGGCTGGGCGACCTAGAGCGGGCGCTCGGCTACGTCACGCAGCATCCCCTCTGGGGCACCGACCGCACGGTGCAGGCCACCCGCGCTCACCGCATCCGCCGCCCCGACGCCGCGTTGCGGCGGGCCGTCCGGCAGGGCGCGACTCTCGTCCACGAGCGGCTGCCTGCCCACCGCCCTCGCTACACGCTCGACACGCCTGCCCACCGCTGGCTGGCGGCGCAGCTCACGCATCTTCGCCGTCTGTTGGCCTCGGTGCAGGCCGAGGAGGCGGCGTTGCGGCCCGGCGTGCGGCGGGCCACCGTGCTCGAAGAATTGGGCGCGATGCAGCGCCGGCTGGACCGCCTCGCACGGCTGGAGCCGATGCGGGAGGCTGCCCCCGGCACGCCCCCGGCGCCCTCGCTGCAACTGATGACGGCGCCGGGCTATCGCGAGGCGTACCGGGCCTGCCTGCTGCTGCGGCAGGGGCTAAGCCTCGAAGGCGAGGCGCTCCGCCTCCCCCTGAAGGATCTGCACCTCCTCTACGAATACTGGTGTTTCCTCACCCTCGTGCGCCTCGCCGCCGAGGCCGCCGGGCAGCCGCTGGCGGTGGATCAGCTCGTGAAGGTAGAGCGGCACGGCTTGCGGCTGCGCCTGCGCAAGGGCCGGGCGCAGACAGTGACGTTCGGCCTGGGGGGCGGGCGGCGGCTCAGCCTCACCTACAACCCCCGCTTCAGCGGGCGTGGCTTCCTCGTTCCCCAGCAGCCCGACATCGTGCTGACCCTTCACGAGACGCGCCACCTGCGCGCCCGCTACGTGCTTGACGCTAAGTACCGGCTCGACGCCTCTCCCACGTACCTTCGCCGCTACGGCACCCCAGGGCCCCCGCTCGACGCCCTCAACACACTCCACCGCTACCGCGACGCGCTCAACAAAGGGCAGCGGGGCAGCACGCCCGCCGTGGTAGTGCAGGCCGTGGCGCTTTTTCCCTATCGCGAGGAGAAAGCGGGATCGTTTGCCCAGCATCGCCACGCGCGCGCCCTCCGCGAGGTCGGCGTGGGCGCGCTGCCCCTCCTGCCGGGGGCGACGGGCTACGTGGAGGCGTGGCTGCGCGAGGTGATTCAGTGAGCCGCTACTGCCTCGGCTGCGCGGGCGGCGAGGGGCACCACGTCTGTGGCAATCACGTCGAGGCCCTGTGCAAAAAGCGCCTCGAAAACAGCCGGTCCCTCTTCTGTGGCGCGGACGTCGAGGGCGCCGAAGGTGCCAAGCATCGCGCGGATGTCCCGCGTGTGGAGGGCGGCGATCACCTCCGGCTTCACCTCGCCGACGCCGGTGAAAGCGATAAGGCGTGAAGGATCGATGTCGCTCTCGAAGATTTGCCGAACCTCCTCCATCGTCTCCGCCCCCGCCGAGATGATTAGGTCGGGCGCGAGGCGATGGACGTGCAGCAGGTCCTCGAATGTGTAGACGATGTAGACGATTTGCCCTTCGACCCCGGCCCGCCCGACGGCCTCGACCACCTGCTCGGGCGGCACCTCGGGCTTGACGTCGAGCGTGAGGACGGCGCGGCGGGCGGCCCAGGACAGGGTCTCGACGAGGGTGGGGATGCGGAAGGCGGTGACGGCGCCCGTCTCGTCCACCAGATGCAGCGCTTGTAGTTCCGCCAGCGTGTGCGTGTCCACGCGGCCCCTGCCGGTGGTGGTGCGGTCCAGCGTCTCGTCGTGCATCAGCACGAGGACGCTGTCGCGGGTCAGCCGCACGTCGACTTCGAGGAGGACGGGCGCGTAGCCCAGCGCGTTTTCAAACGTTGCGAGGGCGTTCTCGGGGTAGCCCGGCATCGGCCCGCCCCGGTGCGCGCTGACGAGCGGCCCTGCTTCGGAGCCGTGCCGCAGGTAGGCCGAGAGCGCGTCGGCATCGTCGAAGTGGCGGTAGTGCTCCGCCGTCTGGGCGGGGGCGACAGTTGCCTCTCGGGGCGCGGCGCGGCACCCGCCCAGCAGCACCACCGCGATCAATAAGAGGGCGCGGCGGGCGCTGGCGAGAAATATCTTCAAGGGCATCCTATTCTTCAGAAGGGATTGACAAAGCTTGGTGCGTCCGCGGCATCACCGGCTCGAGATACCACGTCTCGAAGCGATAGTTGAGGAGGGGATCGCCGTGCGTGAAGCCCTCTTGCATGGCAGCAAAGTCGATCCGGCGGCGCGTGGCGTCCTTATCCAGCCCCTGCATCACCGCATCCTCGACTTCGGCCAGCGTGAACTCGGCCAGGCCGATCACCTGGCGCAGGTAGTCTTTGCCGTGCAGCACGTCGCCGTGGCCGGGGATGAGGGTGGCGAAGTCCAGGGCATCGAGGCGCTGGAGGGTCTCCAGCCAGCCAGCCGAGTCCCTCGTGAAGCCGTACGGAACGGGGTGCGTCACCACGTCGCCCGCGATGACCACCCGCTCGGCTGGGAGGTAGACGATGGCCGCCGATCCCGACTTGCCCGGCCCCAGGTTCAGGATCTCGATATCCCTGCCGCCGCGTGCCAGCACGAGTTTGGTCTCAAACGTGAGCGTGGGCGGCACCACGCTGAGGTTCTCGTGTTCGCGGGCAATGACGTCCACGTCCGCATCGTAATAGCGGCGCAGGTCGGCCAGGATCGCCGCGTCGCCGGGCATGCCCCGCGCGGCCACGCGCGCCTTTTCCTCCTCCCCCCCGGCGCGGCGCTGGGCGAGGTTCGCGGCGAAGCTCTCCACCCGGCCCTGCACCCGGCCGTTCGTGAGATAATCGCGGGTGCCCTGCCGGGCGATGACCTCGGCGTCGGGGAAAGCGTCGCGCAGCACCTGGGTGCCGAGGACGTGGTCGTCGTGGCCGTGCGTTAGGATGACGGCGCTGATGGGGTTGGCCGTGTGGGTGCGGACGAAATCGACGATCTGCCGCGCCGAAGACGGCGAGGCCCCGGCATCGACCACCACCACGTCGTCCTTGTTGACGATGATGGTGATATTGCCGTGCACGGGCCGGCGCGTCGCCTCGGGGCGATAGGCCACGTAGACGCTGTCCACGACTTCGGCAAAGGCGAGGTCGTACGGTCCAGTATCCGGCGGGTCCTGTACGAGAATCAGCGACAGAAGAAGGACGAGGAGCGTCATTGGCGGAAGGAGGGTGGTGGGGACTGCAAAATACGCCGTGTGACGCAATGCGTTACAGGGAAGGCGGCTCCCGTCAGCCGAACACCGCGTGGAAGCCGTTCACCAGCATCTGCACGGCAATCATAATGAGCAGCATCCCCATCAGCCGTTCGAGGGCCGAGAGGCCGCGCGCTTTGAGCAGGCGGTACAGGAGGGGCGCTGACGAGAGCACCGCTGCCGCTGCCGCCCACGCCATCAGGAGGGCGAAGAACCACTTCCCCATCGCGCCCGGCTCGCTCCGGACCATCAGGATGAGCGTGGCGAGCGCCGACGGGCCCGCCACGAGCGGGATAGCAAGCGGGACGATGAACGGCTCCTCGTCTCCCTGATCTCCCATGACGCCTTCTTTCGTCGGGAAAATCATCCGCAGGCCGATAATCATAAGGACGATGCCGCCGGCAATCGTCACCGACTCCTGTTCGAGTTCGAGGAGGTTGAGGAGGCCCTGCCCGAAGAAGAGGAACGCCAGCAGGATCGCCAGGGCGATAAGCAGTTCGCGGGCGATGATGAACCGGCGGCGCCTGGGCTCGACGTCTTTGAGGAGCGAGAGAAAGAGCGGCGCATTCCCGAGCGGGTCCATCACGAAGAAGAGGACGATGGCAGCGGAGAAGGCGGACGTGCCGGGCTCGAACACGGCGAGGGTGGGTTATGCGATCAAGTCGTGAAACGCGAGCGCTGGTACCCTCGCGCTGCCGCCAAGGTTCGGGCGCGACGGGCAAGGCGGGGGCGTGCAGCTTTTCGCGGGCTTTCCGCGTAGGCTTTTGCGCGCCCGGCGTGGCGCCACCCTCCGAACTCCCTCACCTGCCCCTCTGTGCTCATGCCTAGAATCCTTACTACGCTTGTTCTCGCCACGCTTGTTGCTTCGATACTCTGTGTTCCTGTAGCGCCCGCCCAGGAAGCCGCGTCGTACCAGACGGTTGAGTTCCATAGCCTCGATGGGTTGCCGGTGACGGCGGATCTGTACGAGACGGCAGATCGCCGCGACCCCCTCATCCTGCTGTTCCACCAGTCGGGGTCGAGCCGGGGCGAGTACCGAGAAATCGCGCCTGAGCTGGTGCGGCTGGGCTTCAACGCCCTCGCCGTGGACCTGCGCTGGGGGCAGGCCGACCGCCGGCACCGGGTCGCCAACGAGACGGCCCTGGCCCACGGGACAGTCGCCATCATGGCCGAGGCCGAAGCCGGGCAGCGTGAGCGCGTCTGGCCCACCATCTTCGCCGCCTACCACGACATGCTGGCCGCCCTCGACTGGGCCGAGGTCGAGGGGTTTTCCGGGCGGCGGCTCGTGCTCGGGTCCTCCGTTACCGCCATCCTTGTCCTGAAGCTTGCCCAGGATCGCCCCATCGATGCCGTGCTGTCCTACTCGCCCGGCGAATACCACGACCACGATTCGACGCTCGTGCGCACGTGGAGCCGGTCCCTCGATGTGCCCACGTACGTCGCGGCGGCGCCGGGGGAGGAGGCGCTCTCCCGCCCCATCTACGACGCCATCCAGACGCCCCACAAGAGTTTCTACCTCGCTGCAGCGGGTCGGCACGGCGCGTCCATCCTGATGGAGGACGAGGCAAACTGGACGAGCCTGCGCGCCTTCCTGCAAGCGTTCCGGCGGCCCCAGGAGGTGATCTTCTCGACGGAAGACGGGGTCACGATCTACGGCGACCTCTATGCACCGTCAGAGACGAAAGAGGGGCCTGTCCTGTTGCTGTTTCACCAGGGCGGCAGCGACGCGCGCGGCGAGTACGAGCCTCTCGTGGGCCGGCTGCTGGCGCGGGGGCTGACGGTGCTGGCCATCGACCAGCGGCTGGGCGGCAACCGGCTGGGGGGCGTCAACCGGACGGTGGAAGCGCTGGGGTCGCCGGCCGCTTCGTACTGCGATGCCTACCCCGACCTGGAAGCGGCGCTGGCTCATATGCGCGGCGAAGGGTACCGAGGGCCGACCCTCGTGTGGGGCAGCAGCTACAGCGCCACGCTCGCCCTCCGCCTCGCGTCCGAGCACCCGGAGGCCGTGCGGGGGGTGCTGGCATTTTCGCCGGCCAGCGGCGAGCCCATGGCAGGCTGCCAGCCCGAGCCCTTCGTCACCGGCCTCACCACCCCGGCGCTCGTGCTGCGCCCGGCCCTGGAGATGCAGTATGGGCATGTGGCTGAGCAACTGGACCATTTCCGCACGCAGGGGCTCCAGACCTACGTCGCGCCCAACGGCGTCCACGGCTCGTCGATGCTCAACGCGCGCCGCGTCCACGGAGACGTTGAGCCTACCTGGCAAGTGGTCGAGGCTTTTATTGATGAAAGCCTGGGCCGCTGAACAGGAGCCAGGAGTGGCGGAAAAAGCGCCTATTGACTCGGCAAGGCTTGCTAATCCGCCCGGTCTTCGATACCATGAGATGGTGCTGAAGGAAGGGATCATGTGAGGCGGAAGACCATCGCCCGGTACGCGGCGCCGAGGTCTCGGCAAAAGCCCGCCGGGCAACGACGATGGCAAGTCCTAAGAGGAGAGTGCTGGCCCGCGAATTCGCCTTGGGGGTGGCCGTATCCGTCACGGCGGCCCTCATCATCTGGTTCATCGGCCTCGACGATCCCCGGCACGAGCCCCGGCATGGCACGGCGCAGCAGGCGGCGCACGAGTTGGAAGGGAAATGGCAGCAGTTCATCTGGAGCGCGCAGGGAGAAGGCTGGAAGTCGGGCGGGGTGTACCGCGTGTCGGTGGAAGGGGAGGCGCTCACCATGTCCATCGTCGAGAACTGGACGAGCGCGCCGAATTTCATCCGCAGTACCGGCCTCGCCCACGTCGCCTTCTACGACGAAGTCTGGACGTTCGATTCTCTCCTCGAAAACGGAGAGCAAATCAGCTTCTCGCTTCAGCAGACCGACGAAAACACGTTCGAGGGATACTCCTACCTCAACGGCGTGCGGAACAGTCCCAACCGCTGGCTCCGTTTGCGATAGCAGGGCCGGCGAGGCGGACCGTCGACCGCT
>JAHEMB010000088.1:8068-8857 GCA_024643915.1 Rhodothermaceae bacterium
TACCTGGTGCGTTATCGCCCTCGAAAAATCGGCGTTCCGGGAGGCTGCCTCGCTGTTGCTCCTGGAGATCGTTTTCAGTATTGTGAAGGCGAGCACGTTGTAGGGTTGGCACCTGCCACGAGCATCCGCAGGCAGCCGCGTGGCAAACGACATCATCTGGAGACTCCCATGCATCTACCCGACGCGCCGGTCCCTTCGGAGGGCTTTCTCGTGACGCACTTTCTAACGGTGCGCGACCAGGCCGTCGCGCGGGCGTTTTACGCCGGCATCCTCGGGGGGCAGGTGCTCGCGCCGGAGAACCCCTGCATCATCAAGCTCGCCAATTCGTGGATCATCCTCAACAGCGGCGGCGGGCCCACCCCTGACAAACCGAACGTCACGCTTGAGCCTCCCCAGCAATCGACGCGTATCAACAGTTTTCTCAACCTCCGCGTGGCCGATATTGAAGCCTGCTATGCGGCGTGGAAGGCGAAAGGGGCGACGTTCCTCACTCCACCGCTGGACAACCACGGCTGGGAAACGCGGTGTTACATGTGCGACCCCGACGGCTACCTCATCGAAGTAGGACAGCCGAGCCCGAAGATGGTAGCGCTCCTCCAAAGCCACGCACCCTGAAATCCACCAGAAGGCGAACGCCGCCTCCCCCCATTTCCTTCCCCTGACGCCCGTCGATATGGACAGCAAGACCTACACGTTCGAAGGCCCCGAGGCCACCGTCACCTGGGACCGCAAGCGCTGCATTCATTTCGAGGCGTGCGTGCATGGCGAGCCGGGCGCCTTCGACCCGAA
>JAHEMB010000089.1:0-6225 GCA_024643915.1 Rhodothermaceae bacterium
GGCCGACTGGGCGCGTGGCGAGTTCGGGCAGCCGGTGGAGGGGGGCGAGTCGATCCTGGACGTGCAACGCAGGGCGCTCCGGGCGATGATGCGCATGCTGGAGCGCGATTCGGGCAAGACGCTCCTCGTCGTGGCGCATGGGCGTCTGCTGCGCGTTTTGCTGGCCTCGCTCCTGAACGAGTACGGCCTCGAACGGATGGGCGAGATCAGACACGCCAACACGAGCGTCAACCACGTTGTGCACAACGGCGACGGCTTCACGGCGCCCCTGCTCAACTGCACCCTCCACCTGGACGAGATCGCGGTCGGCTAACCGTGTTTCTCCCCAAACCGACAACGGCAAACCGACAACCGGATCTAGATGGTCGATAGAAGTCATATCGAAGGGCCGGAGACGATGGTGCGCGCCGACGACGTGCGGAGCCGGCTGGCCCGCACGGTGCGGCGTGCCCTGCATGGCGGCGGCGATGGGGCCGCGTCCGAGCAGATCGTGCGCGTGGCCGTGCCGGTGGCCCCGGTCGATCCGTTCGCGTGGCTCCGGGCGCAACAGGCCGGCGAAAAAATCTACTGGTCGGGCCGGGGTGACGGCGCCGAGGTGGCCGCCGTGGGCGTGGCGGACCGCCATGCCGCCGCTGCGCCGGACGGCCTCGACGCGCTCGAAGACGATCTGCTGCCGCTCCTCGCTACGAACTGCACCGCGCGCTATTACGGCGGCCTCCGCTTCGATCCGGCGCAGGCGGCGGAAGGGGCTTGGCAGGCCTTTGGCGCCTATCACTTCGTCCTGCCCCGCTTCGAGCTGCGGGTTGAAAGGGGCGAGGTGATGCTGGCCTGCAACCTTGTGCTGCCCCACGACCTGGGTCGGCGGGAGGCAATCCTTCAGCAGATTCACGCCTTGGCCTTCCCCTTGCAGCCCCTCGAAGGTGCGCTCCCCCTGCCCATCTTGCGCACCGACGCGCCGGACCGCGATGGCTGGCGGCGAAACATCGCGTGGGCGCTCAACGCTTTCTCGAAGGAAAAGCTTGGCAAGGTGGTCCTGGCCCGCCGCGCTGTTTTCGGGTTTGCGGAAAACCTCGATCCCCTCCTGCTCCTCAAGCGCCTGGCGGCGGCCACGCCGGGCTGCTTCCATTTTGGCTTCCAGCCGGAACCCGGCCTCACGTTTGTCGGTGCCTCGCCGGAACGGCTGGTACGCCGGGACGGGCGGCGCGTGCAGAGCGAGGCCGTTGCCGGCACACGCCCGCGCGGCGCCACCGCCCACGACGACGACCGCCTCCGCGACGAACTACTTCACAGCGAAAAGGACCAGCGCGAGCATGCCTTCGTCCGCCGCAGCATCAAAGAGACGCTCGGGCCGCTCTGCGAGACGCTCCAGGTGGAAACCATCACGGGCGACATGAAGCTGGCTCATGGCCGCCACCTCCGCTCCGGCATCGACGGCACTCTTCGTGAGGGCGTGACTCACTTCGACCTGCTGTGCGCGCTCCACCCGACGCCCGCCGTCGGCGGCTATCCCACACCCGAGGCGCTGGAGGCCATCCGGCGGCTGGAGCCGTTCGACCGGGGCTGGTACGCCGGGCCGGTGGGCTGGCTCGGGGCGGACGCGGCGGAGTTCGCCGTGGGCATCCGCACCGGCCTCGTCGCCCCTCGCCGCCTCGCGCTTTTCTCGGGCGCCGGCATTGTCGAAGGTTCCGTCCCTGAAGCTGAGTGGGACGAGATCGAGCAGAAGATCGCCGATTTCGTCGAGGTGCTGGGGCTGGAGGCCGCCCGCACCGTTGCGCCGGCAACGAACGGGCACCGGTGACCCTGTGGACGCGCCGAATCTCAACCACCTCTGGGCCGATCTCCTCGTCGAAGAGTTGGTGCGGTGCGGCGTCGATTTCTTCTGCCTCGCGCCCGGCTCGCGCTCCACGCCCCTGACCACTGCCGTCGCCCGGCACCCCACCGCGCGGCACGTGATGCACTTCGACGAGCGCGGCACCGCTTTCTTCGCTCTCGGCTACGGACGCGCCACGGGGCGCCCGGCGGCCTGGATCACCACCTCTGGCACAGCCGTTGCCAACGGCCTGCCCGCCGTCGTCGAGGCCGCCACCGATTGCGTGCCCCTCCTGCTGCTGACGGCCGACCGCCCGCCCGAGCTGCGCCAGAGCGGTGCCAACCAGACCATCGACCAGGTCAAACTCTTCGGCGACTATATCCGCTGGTTCTTCGACCTGCCGGTACCCACGTTAGAGATCGACCCGGCGATGGTGCTCACCACAGTCGATCAGGCCGTTAACCGCGCCACGCGCTCGCCACGCGGGCCGGTACATCTCAACTGCATGTTTCGCGAGCCCCTCGCTCCGACCGACGACGAGTGCGATTTCGGCGCGTATCTGGGAGGGTTGAAAAGCTGGGAAGAGGAGAGAGGGCCTTTCACCCGCTACGCAGGATCAGAACAGGCGGCGCCCGAAGAGGACATCGCGGCGCTGGCGGCTGCGTTGGCCGGCGTGCAGCGTGGGCTGGTGGTGGCGGGATCTCTTGCGGAGCCGGAGGAAGGCGAAGCCGTGTTGCGCCTCGCCGAGCGCCTGGGTTGGCCGCTCCTGCCGGACGTCACCTCGCCCCTCCGTCTCGGCCACGAGGCCGCGAAGAGCGTAGTCGCCCATTACGACCTGCTGCTCGCCGACGAGGCGTTTGCGGCCGGGCACGCGCCCGAGGCCGTCGTGCATGTCGGCGGGCGCCCCACCTCGAAACGGCTCCTTCAACTTCTCGACCGCTGCCGCCCACGCCCTTGCGCCGTCGTTCGCCTCGATCCTTTTCGCTTCGACCCGAACCATCAGGTCACCCATCGCTTTGAGGCCGGTGTTGCCGGTTTTTGCGAGGCGATGACGACGAAGATTGAGGCGCAGGCTGATCCAGGCTGGCTGGCGGGATGGCGCGAGGCTTCGGAAAGGGCGGCGGCGCGGCTGGAGGATTTTTTCGAGGGAGAAGAAGCCTTGAGCGAGCCGCTCGTCGCCCGGATCGTGGTGCGGGAGTTGCCGGCGGGGCACGGCCTCTGCCTGGCGAGCAGCATGCCTATTCGGGATGTTGATACGTTCGCGCCTGCGGACGGCGCGTCGCCGCGCGTGGCGGCCAACCGGGGCGCCAGCGGCATCGACGGCACGGTGGCAACCGCCGCCGGGTTTGCCACCGGCCTGGGCGCGCCCGTCACCCTCCTCATCGGCGACCTCGCCCTGCTGCACGATCTCAATTCGCTCGCTCTGCTGCGCGACCTCGCCGCGCCCCTCGTCCTCGTCGTGCTCAACAACGACGGCGGTGGCATCTTTCACTTCCTGCCCATCGCCCGGCAAGCCGACGTTTTCGAGCCGTTCTTCGGCACACCCCACGGCCTCACCTTCGAGTCCATCGCCGCCACCTTCGGCGTCGGCTATTTCCGCGCCCTCGACCGCGCCGGCTTCATCGACGCCTACCGCACCGCATGCCGCCGCGACACGGCGACGCTCATCGAGGTGAAGACGGATCGGGAAGAGAACCTGGCCCTGCACCGGCGATTACTGGGAAACTGATGGAGGATGGACCGCTCACTACCCTCGCTGGATAGTGGATAGAAGATTGAGAAAACTACTGGAAGGGAAGCGATACAGGCAACCGTCGGCTATCCGCCATCTTCCATTCTCCATTCTCCATTCTCCATTCTATATCAATTTACCAGCCGTAGACGAGCGTGAGGACGTGGCCGGGGCCGCCGAAGCCGTCCTCGAAGGGCACGAAGGCGTAGTCGAAAAGGAAGGCGTTGAAGGCCAGGCCGGCGCCGAGGGTGAGGCTGCGCAGCTCATCGTTGGTGATAAAGCCAGCCCGCACCATCACGAGGTCGAACACCTCGGCCCCGGCGCCCAGGTGCAGGCGCGTCAGGTCGTCCTCGAATAGGTGCGACGCCTCCCCGGCCAGTTGCAGGTTGAGGAGCGCCTTGCCGTCGGTTTCGGTGAGGATGCGAAAGGGGAGGACGGCGATCCCGGCCCGGAGGATGCGCGGGAGAGGGGTGGCCACGGTGGCCAGCTCGTTCACTTCGCCCACGTTCTGCAGGGCCGCGCCGAAGTGCAGGGCATCGTCAAGTAGGCCGAGTTGCGCGCCGAAGTCGAAGGCGAAGCCGGAGGCGTTCTCCGAAAAGATCTGCTCGCTGAGGTACTTGGCCGTCATCCCCGCCCGCAGCGGCCCAAAGGCGCGGGCATACGAAGCGCCGAGGGCGAGGAACTGCACGTCGAACGACCCGTCGGGGTCGCCCGGTCGCTGGCGCACCTCGAAGTCCTCGTTGCGCGTGGCGGTGAGGAAGAGACCGAGACCCCCCTTCGCCCCGGCGCGGAAACGCGCCGCGAGGGCGTAGGTCCGCTCGTCGGCGATCCAGATGCGGTGCGCGGCGGCGAGGGCATTCTGCGTATCCACCGCCAGCCCGGCCGGGTTCCAGTACGTCGCAAACGGCCCCCGGCTAAAGGCCACCCGGGCGTCGCCCATGGCGCTGGCGGCAGCATCGTTGCCCACCTGCAAGAAGGCAAAGCCGGCCTCCTGCGCCCGCGCGGGTAGGGCAAGCAGCACCGTGAAGAGGCAGATCGAAGCGAAGTGTTTCATGCTTTCAGGAATGGAAGAATGGATGAGTGGAAGAATGGACGATTTCTTTCGCTTCACCCTTGTCCATACGTCCACACTCCCATACGTCCACACGTTAAAGGAAGACCCGCAGCGTGATCAGGTGCATCGTGCCGAGGCCGTAGGGTTCGAGGACGAAGGCGTACTCGCCGCGGGCGACGAGGCTGCCGAGGGGCTGCTCGACCATGAAGCCTGCGCTGGGCCGCACGCCCGAGAAGGCATCGGCGCCCACGTCATCCACCCCGGCGCGCACCACGAAAGGCTCGGCGAGCTGGTATTCGACACCCAGGCGGAAGCGGCTGTCGTGCAGCGTCAGGTCCTTGCTCTGGGTCACCTCGCCCGGCTCGTCGCCGAGGAGGGCGACGGCGCGGGTCCGTAGCTCTTGCTGGCTCAGGCGCGACTCGTACTCGGCCATGACGTGCGCCCGGCCGCCCATGAGGGCGTAGGCCGCGCCCAGCCGCAGGCGGAGGGGGAAGTTGTCGGACGTCGTGGTGCCGCTCTCCTCGAAAAGAGCGGCGGTGTCCCACGAGTAGCGCGCCAGCAGGTCGTCTACCACGAGACCCAGCCGGAGGTTGTCGGTGGCGGCCACCGTCAGGCCTAGGTCGATGCCGATGCTGATGACCGGGTCGAGGCCGTCGAAGTAATCGGCGCGGAAAAGCTGCACGCCCGCGCCGAGGGTGGCGCGGCTGCCGATGCGCGTGCCGAAGGCGAGGAAAAACGCCAGCTCGTCGGTCGAATAGTTCTCCGTGTGAAAGCCGCTGCCGTCGCGCCCGTCGATGCCGGTGACGGCGGCGCGAACGATGCCGGCGGCGATGCCTGCGTTGGGCCGCAGCGGCGTGGCGAGTTGCAAAAACTGAAGCTCCCTATCGAACGTCATGAAGGCGGCGGAGGCCTCCAGGCTTTGCCCCGAAGCGAACGGCGCGAGAGCGGGATTGTAGTAGGGGCTCGTATCCCCGAAGCTCGCCGCCGCCAGGGCATTGCTGAGCGCGATCCCCCGCGCCCCGAAACCCATCCGCGCAAACGCGCCCGCCGTCTGCGCCGCTGCTTGCTGCACGCCGCTGAGGGCCAGGACGAGGATCGAAAAAAGGAAAATCCGCTTCATCGGATAAAGAGTTTCGGGTCTCATGTTTCGGGTTACGGATTCGAGTTTTTCAACCCGAGACGCGAAACCTATTCAAGAACGAGAATCTTGCCCTGCGCCGTGCCATCGTTGGTATCGACCGTGTAAAAGTAGACGCCGTTGGCCACACGGAGGCCGCCGTTGTCGGTGCCATCCCACGTCACCTCGCGCGTGCCATGAGGCTGGCTCGCATCGACGAGTTCGCGGACGAGCTGCATCCCGAAATCGAAGATGCGGACGACCACGTTCTGGGCGCTTGTCACTTCGTACCGGATGCGGACGAACCGGTCGACGTTGGGCGAGAAGGGATTGGGGTAGGCGTAGGTCTCTACGCGGGGTACGTCGTCGGAGGGCGTGGTTGGATTGAGGGGCACCTCGGTACGGAAGAGGCGCCAGGTGGCGCCGCCGTCGGTGCTTTTGAGCAGGCCGTCGGAGGTGCCGGCCCATACGGCGTCATCGGAGGTAGCCACGGCGAAAACGCGTCCTCCGCC
>JAHEMB010000089.1:6235-8856 GCA_024643915.1 Rhodothermaceae bacterium
TCGCGCACTGCAGCGGCACTCGGATAGGGGCCGAAATAACGCCCCTTGCCGCGGCGTGCACCACGATGAAGAGTGACCCTGGGGAATTCCTGGTCGGATGACAGGTAGATATAGGGGTAACTTTTATCATCGCGCAGGAGTACGTTATAGCGCGGCAGGAATTTCTTTATCAGGTTGTTTTCCAGCAGCAAGGCCTCACCCTCGGTATGAGTGACGGTCACATCGATGCCGGCGACCTGCTCGGTCAGCGCGCGGGTCGAAGTCGCGGAGGGAGCGCCAGGTGCGGCCGTCGTTGGTCGAGATGAAGAGGCCGTCGTCTCCGGCGGCATAGACCGTGTCTCCCCGGAAGGCGAAGTCGTTAATGCGCTCGCCGATGAGGGTCTGCTCGAACGTCTCGCCGCCATCTCTGGTGACGGTGACGCCGAAGGCCTGATTGGCCTGCCCGGCCTCGCTGGCATCCCAGGTGGCCATCCAGATGGGGTTGCGGCCCGGCTTCTCCTGCTCCTCAATTGAGATGACCCAGTTGCCGGTCAGCGAACCCGCCGTGCCATCAAAGGCGAAGCGGCGCCAGGCCCGGTCGCCCGAGGCCGGGTCGATGTCTTCCAGCCGGCTCCGGTTGACGCCCGAGACGGTGCCGGCCCAAACGGTGCCCACCTCATCCACCAGCACCCCGAAGCCGAGGTAGTTATTCTGCCCGTTCGGCCCGCGCTTGGGCTCCACCCGAAAACGGTAGGCACTGTCGGGGAAAATGGCGTCGAGCGAGTCCGGGGGGAGGACGACGCGCTGCCAGGTGCGCCCGCCGTCAGACGATTGGCGAATGCCGCTGGCCCAGGCCGCCGTCCACACCGTCCCCGTGATCGGGTCGTAGTCGATGTCGAAGGGGGGGCTCTGCTCGGGCACGATCACGTCAAGCGCCGAGAGGGTCGAGACGCCGTACTGGACCGTCGTATTGCCGGGCGCGTCGAGCTGGGGGGAGCGGTAGGTGAAGGTCCGCCCGCCGTCTTCAGAAACGAGGAAGCCGCCCGCTGCCGGTTGCGAGGAGCCGCCCGCACTGCTCGTGAAGCCCAGACCGGCCCACACCACGTCGCCCTCCACGTCGAGCGAGAAGACGCGGTTGCGCGAGCCCTGGAGCGAGTCCGCCTCAGCCAGCAGCCAGGTCTGCCCGCCGTCGGGCGTGAGGTTGAGGAACGGCCCGGCCCAGAGCGTGTCGCCCTCGGCGTGCAGGTTGGTGACGCTGTTGCGCAGGATACCCTCGATGGGCACCAGCTCCGCCACCTCGGACGCCCCGACACGCGTGGAGACGACCTGCGCCCGTGCCAAACCCGCGCCGAGGAGCGCGCCCAGCAGAAAGAGGGAAACGGTTTTACGAGATATCGACATCAAAAATACTGCTTTGGTGATCCGTATGGCGCTTCTGCATCCCCTCTCTCCAGCCCCCTCACCCCTCCTGCTCTATTGAATGGTCACGTCTTTCGTGACGACGTTGCTGGCGAGACCGGCCCTGTCGAAGGCCTGGAACGAGAACGTCTGCACGCCGGGCGTGGCCGAGGGCACCTCGAACGAGGCTGTGTAGCGCCCGTCGCCCGCTACCGCGTCGCCGAAGCTCTGCCCGTCGTCGAGCAGCTCGAACTCGTTGCCGTTCGGTGCCGTGCCGAGCACGCGGTTGATGTTGGTCAGCCCGTCGGGATCGGAGACGGTGACGATGAGGGTGAGTGTGCCGGGTGGCTGGAACACCTCCGGCACGGCCTCCACCAGTTCGATGACAGGCGGCTCTCCGCCCGAGAAGAATGTGAGTTGCCCCCGCGCCTCCCCGCTCATCCGGTTGCTCTCATCGATGGCAAAGACGAGCACGGTGTAGTTGCCGATCTCACCCGAGGGCAAGACGAGCGTGGTGTTGAGCACGAAGCGGTCGCCGCTCTGCGGCTGCAACGCCCCCTCAGCGACGGGCGCCGTGCCGCCTCCCACCGGCGACTGCACGACGTAGCGCACCTCGGCCACGCGCCCGTCCGGATCCCGCGCGTCCACCTCGATCTGGAAAGGGATGCGGGCCTCGCCGTTGCCCTGCTGCTCAGGCGGCAGGCGCTCGAAGACGACGCTTTCGGGGGAGAAGGAAAAGTTGGTGACGATGGGGGCGCGCCCATCCGGCGCGGCCGGGCCGGGCGCCGTGTCGCAGGCAGCCAGCAGCACGAGGGCAGCCAGGCTCCCCGCGAGGGTCGAGAAACGCATAAGCACGCGAGACCGCGGTCTCTGAAAATGAGCTGAAACGGTTCAGAGCAAGGAGTAGCGAACGGCGGTCATTCGGTGCAGGTTCGTGGAGAGGCCGCGAAGACGAGAGCCGCGTTTTGCGGCGGCTGCTACCAAGATACACCTACCAGGGAGCCAGCACCCAGGCAATTCTTTGTCCTTTATGGCCTAAACGAAATACAGCGGCTTGAGGCTGAAGCAGAGGATAAAGGCGAGGATCGAGAAGTAGCCGAGGGCGCGGCGGCCCGGCGTGAGGGGCTCGTGGTAGAGCACGGGTGGATGATCGACGCGGACGAGGAAGACGATGAGGGCGCCGAAGACAAACCAGCCCGTGTAGCCGAACTGCAGCGCCGCCGGCCCGATGTACTGCGCCATGA
>JAHEMB010000090.1 GCA_024643915.1 Rhodothermaceae bacterium
CTCAAGGGGGAAACTCGGATTGTTGTTGTTAAGGCCCACGTGACCATCAGCTCCTTCAAGCTGGACCATAGTCCTGCTATTGGTCACATCGAAGATGGCGAAATCATCCCCGGCGCTTCCTTCGAGCAACAGTTGCCAGTGTTGATTGTCGTCTTGTAACCCGATACGCGCCCCCGCCAACCCGGTTTTCTGTAGGAGGAGAAGTTGGTTAGGATCCGCATCTGAAGCCGATATATGGAGCGGGCTTGTCGGAGACGTCGTTCCCAAGCCGATATCGCCCGTGCTGCCCTCAATGGTGAGCGCGTTCGAGGGGGCGCCAGGAAAGAGGCGGAAGGGGAGGGTGCTGCCGTTGGAGGCGTCGCGGATGAAGAAGTTGGCCTCGTTGCCGGCCATGTCCCACGTCTGCGCCGAGAAGCCGCTACTCCCGTCCTGCTCCAGGCGGAGCGTGGGCGTGTTGCCGGTCTTCACGTGCAGATCCGCCACGGGGGTGCTGGTGCCGAATCCGATGCGCCCACCGTGGTCCACATAGAGGGAGTGGCTGGGCGCGCAGCCCTCAACGGTGAACGGTACCGACGATCCGGGGGAGATGCACGCTACCGAAAACCTGTTCTGCCCCCCATTATTGGAATCATTGAAGGTGAGCTCCCAGTCCTGTGTGGGGAAGCTGGCGGAGGTGGACGTGTCCTGGGCTTTGATGCGAAGGTTGTTCTCCTTGAGGCGGAGCGTGTCGAAGCCGAAGCTCTCGCCGTTGACGCAGTCCTGGCCGACGCAGATGCTGCCGTCTACGATGAGGTCGTCAAGGATCTGCTGGTCGAAGAGGGCGGCCTCGGCGCCCTCGGCCTGGCGCGTCATCACGCCTTCGGCCACAGAGAAGGTGCCTTGCTGCACCACGCGGCGCATCACGCGCGCTTCACGGTTTTCCAGGGCGGCCTCTTCCAGCTCGTTCAGCACGTCGGCATCCTGGTCGCCGGCGCTGAGTTGCTCTGGCGTGGCCTGGGCCACCATCGTCAGTTCGTAGGTGTAGGCACCCTCAGGCAGCAGGTTTTCGTCGTACGTCAGGGCGAGCGTCTCGCCCGGGGCAAAGGCCCGCTGGAGTTGCATATCTTCTGGCCCGGTCACGGTTAGGAAGACCTTCTCATACTCCCCCCGTACCTGCCAGGTGATCTGCGACGCTTCCACGTTTACGTCAGCCGTCAGCTTCGTCGGGCCGTCCAGAAGGAAAGGAGAAGCCGTTGCTACAGACGCTAACGACAGCGCGCACATGGAGAGGACAAGGGTAAGTAGCCGGAATCGCATTTCCGTACCTCCGTATAACTGCGGTGATTGTGTCAATCCAAACAAACGAGCGCCTCTTCTCCTTCCTTCCTCGCTGGAATGACCCGGAGAAACCGGGAGTAGGGACATGCTCGCGGCAGGTGGTGCTTCTTATGGTAGGTAAAAGAATAGAAGAATGCAAGAACGGGCCGGAATCTTTTGTGGCCCCGCGCCGACCTTGACAAAAACCTTGATGAAAGCCCCTGGAAAGCCGAAAAAGGGCCCCTGCCTTCAGGGCTGCACCGCCGCTGATGGGTACGATGCGGCGCGCGGTCCGCCGGTATCATAGAACGCCTGGTACCACGCCACGAAACGGCGGAGGCCTTCCTCAAGCGAGGTGCCGGGCCGGTAGCCCACGTCGCGCGCCAGGGTGTCGATATCGGCATAGGTCACGGGCACGTCGCCCGGCTGCATGGGCAGCAATTCTTTCTCGGCTTCCACGCCCAGGAATTCTTCGAGCAAGCCGATGAAACGCATCAGTGTCACGGGCCGGTTGTTGCCGATGTTGTAGAGGCGGTAGGGGGCGGCCAAGGGGGCCGCCCCGCCGGGCGCAGGCGGGGCGGCCAGCACCCGCACGATGCCCTCGATCACGTCGTCGATGTAGGTGAAGTCCCGCCGCATCTCTCCCCGGTTGAACACTTTGATGGGGCGGCCCTGGAGGATGGCTCTCGTGAAGAGAAAGTAGGCCATGTCCGGCCGGCCCCACGGCCCGTAGACGGTGAAGAAGCGCAGGCCGGTGGTGGGTAGGCCGTAGAGGTGGGCGTAGGTATGCGCCATCAACTCGCCGGCCTTTTTGGTGGCGGCGTAGAGCGAGACGGGGTGATCCACGTTGTCGCTCTCGGAGAAGGGGATCTTCGTATTGGCGCCGTAGACCGACGACGACGAGGCGAAGACGAGGTGCCCGACGCCGCTGTGCCGGCACCCTTCCAGCACGTTCACGAAGCCGACGACGTTGCTGTCGACGTAGGCGTGTGGGTTGTCGAGGGAATGGCGGACGCCGGCCTGCGCCGCGAGGTGCACCACCTTATCGAACCGCTCTTCGGCAAAGCGCCGCGCCAGGCGGGCCCGGTCCGCCACGTCGCCCCGCACAAACCGGAAGCCGGGCCGCCCGTGCACCTGCGCCAGGCGGGCCTCCTTCAAGGCCACGTCGTAGTAGTCGTTGAGGTTATCCAGCCCCACCACCTCCTTGCCTTCTTTGAGCAAGCGGCACGTGAGGTGATACCCGATGAACCCGGCGGCGCCCGTGACCAGGATTTTCTCAGACATGAAGCGGCGGGGAAAGGTCGTTGAAGAAGGCCGGGCCTGCTGCACGCAGCGTTAGGCGCTGCGTAGCGCAGCGCCCGATTCCACGCGCACCCACTCCGCCGGCAGGTTGATGCGCAACGCCTGCTGGATGGCATGGATACGAACGACGAGGTAGGCCTGCCCCCGGTGCTCGATCACCTCCCCACGCAGTCCCTCCAGCGGTCCCGTCTCCACCAACACCTCGGCGCCCGGCGGGGGCAGGGGGAAATCGACCACGTCCAGTCGTTCGGGCTCCTTCTGCGTCAGCTTGATCTGGGACACCTCGTCTGCCGGCACTTCGGCAACCGCCCCGCCGAAACTCACACAGCGCACGATCCCCTGCGTCTGCAACACGCGCAACCGCTCGGCCTCGTCTACATGGGCGAAGATGTAGTTGCGGAAGAGCGGCTCGACCACCTTCTTCTTCCGATCCTTCCACTGGCGCCGCACCACGCGCTTCGGAAGAAAAACGTCGATTCGGCGCTCGATGAGCCGTTCCTCGCATCGCTTCTCGGCGCGGGGCTGTGTATAGAACACCCGCCAGCGGCGGCGCTGCTTCGATATGGATGTATCGCGGCTCATTGTCCAAGCGTGGGTTTTCGGCTCCACTCTGTCTGTCCTGTACTCTTTGGGGAAGCCAAGCATGTCCACCTGAAACGTCGCGGCATCGACCAGCCTCCCCCTCCTCTTCACTCGGCCCGCCGGAAATTCTTGTCGGTAAGCTGGGGGCGCTCCACCCAGTCGGCTACGAAGATGTTCGTGTCGCGCGAGGGGGTCCCCGAGGCCACACGGTTGGAGGCAAAGGCCAGCCGCTCGCCGTCGAAGGAGAACATGGGGAAGGCGTCGAAGGTGCCGGAGTGGGTGATGCGTTCAAGGCCGCCGCCGTCGAGGTCGACCATGAACAGGTCGAACTCGCGCCCGCCCGCCTCCAGGGTGTGGTGGTTGGAGGTGAAGAGGAGTTTCTTGCCGCTCGGGTGGAAGAAGGGCGCCCAGTTGGCCCCCGGCAGGTCGGTCACCTGGCGGGCGTTCTGCCCGTCGGCGTCGGCCACAAAGAGGTTGAGCACACCCGGCTCCACCAGCCCTTTCTTCAGCAGGTCCTTGTACGTCTCGGCGTCCTCGCCCGTGGGGCGGCTGGCCCGCCACACGATCTGCCTGCCGTTGGGCGAGAAGAACGCGCCGCCGTCGTAGCCCACGGCGTCGGTGAGTTGAAGGAGTTCCTCGGTGCGGCGGTCGTAGCGCCACAGCTCCAGGTCGCCGGAGCGCGTGGAGGTAAAGACGACGTAGCGGCCGTTGGGCGAAACAGTGGCCTCGGCGTCGTAGCCCGGCCCGCCGATGAGCAGGTCGGGCTTGGTGAGCGTGGTGTCGGGGTTGGTGACGTAGATGTCGTAACTGTCGTAGATGGGCCAGACGTAGCGCCCGGCCTCGAACGTGACGGGCCTGGGGCAGGCCCACGCCTTGGCATGCGTGGAGGCGTAGATCACGCGCCCGTCGGGGAGGAAATAGCCGCACGTGGTGCGCCCCCGCCCGGTGGAGACGAGGTCGTACGGCTTGCCCTCGGTGAGGGGGGTGCCGTCGGCGTTCATCACGAAGATCTGGTCGCAGTCCTGGGGGCTGATGCGGTTCCAGTCGCTTTGGAAGACGAGCTGCTCGTCGTCGTAGCTCCAGTAGGCCTCGGCGTTGTTGCCGCCGAAGGTGAGCTGGCGGATGTTGCGTAGGTGCTTCTCGCCCGGAAAGCGGAGCGAGTCCGCCGCCGCGTCGTACGGCTCGCCGCTAAACGAAGCGCACCCGGAGACGATCAAAAACGGCAGCAACGCGTAAAGGGGCAGGATCGAACCCGGAACCAACAAGCGACGCGTCAGCAGAGAAAAGCGCAATGGCATACGAAGTAACGGACTTTCAAACGGAGGTAATCGAGGCCAGCCACCAGCGCCCGGTCCTCGTCGATTTCTGGGCGCCCTGGTGCGGGCCGTGCCGCGTGCTAGGGCCGGTGCTCGAAAAGTTGGTGGAAGAAAACGGCGCGGCGTGGACCCTCGTCAAGGTCAACTCCGACCAGCATCAGGAGCTCTCCGCCCGCTACGGCATTCGCGGCATTCCCGCCGTCAAACTCTTTGCCGAAGGAAAAGTTGTCGATGAGTTCGTGGGGGCCCTCCCGGAGTACGCGGTGCGGCAATGGCTGGAGAAGGCCCTCCCGAGCGAAAACAAGCAGCGCCTCGAACGCGCCCAGGCCGCTCTCGACGCGGGCGACGAGGCAACGGCCGCTCCCCTCCTCGAAAAGATCCTAGAAGAGGAGCCGAACAACGCCAAAGCCCAGCTCCTCCTCGCCCGCCTCCTCGTCTTCGACGACCCGGCGCGTGCCGAAAGCCTGGTCGGGGGCGCGGCCTTCGCCGGGCCGGGCTTCGTACAGACCGAGGAGGCCGTCCGTACCATCGCCCGGCTGATGCGCTTGCATCAATCCCCGGAGGCCCTGCCGGATGCACCCGGACAGGAAGCGTACCGCGCCGCCCTCGACGCCCTCGCCCACCACGACTTCGACGCCGCCCTCGAACACTTCATCGACGTGATCCAGCAGCACCGCCCCTACGACGACGACGGCGCGCGGAAAGCCTGCGTTGCCCTTTTCACGCTCCTCGGCCCGGCCCACCCCGCTACCCACCGCCACCGCCGCGCCTTCGACATGGCGCTCTATTGAATGCGGATTTCGGATTTTGGAGTGCGAAATGGCGTAGCCATTCCCGAAGGAAATCGACCGTAGGGAGATTCCCGAAGGAAATGCGAAGTCCTTTGCGGAGCGGCGGGTGCTGTCCTCTATATATAGAAGCATGAAATCTTTTCTTCTTCTTCTAGCCATCCTCCTGCTCGGCCTCCCCGCGCAGGCGCAGGATTCGCT
Organism: Rhodothermaceae bacterium; assembly: GCA_024643915.1. Lineage (GTDB taxonomy): Bacteria > Bacteroidota > Rhodothermia > Rhodothermales > JAHEMB01 > JAHEMB01. The sequence goes on from JAHEMB010000090.1 coordinate 5,486, forward strand.
GGAGGTGGCCCCGGCTCCGCCCGCCGCCTCGGCGGACCCCGCCACGCGCATCGCTCCGGGCCAGCCGGTGCCGGCCTTCTCGCTCGCCCTCCTGGACGGCGGCACCGTGTCCGACTCTACCCTGCTAGGCACCACCTACCTCGTCGATTTCTGGGCCTCGTGGTGCGGCCCGTGCCTGCGCGAGATGGGCAACCTGCACGTCGCCTACGACCGCTTTCACGACCAGGGCTTCGAGATCCTCAGCATCGCCCTCGAACTGGAGGCGCGCGTCCTTGCTTTCCGCGAGGCGAAGTGGCCGATGCCCTGGCTCAACGTAGTGGCTGAGGACGGCGTCAACAGCCAGATCGCCAAAGACTTCGAAGTGCCCTACCTCCCCCGCCCCCTCCTCGTCGGCCCGGACGGCCGCATCCTCACCCTCGACGGCCTGCACGGCGAATCGCTCCACGAGACGCTCACCCGCTATCTCGGCGGCAAGGAATAACCGGTGTTCTGACCCCCAAGGTGGCGCGCTGAACCAAACAACGAATTCTTGAGGAGCGAGGGGTGAGGAAAGGATTTGGAGAGAAGCGAAAGGAGCGAGTGCACCGATCCCTCCTCTCCCCTCTTCACAACTTTCGCCTCAAGAAGCCTACGCGGCGAAGGTCAGCGCCTCATCGAAAGAGACAAGCTCCACGCCCGCCTGGCGCATCTGCCGCATCGCGTGGCCGAGCGAGCCGTTGGCGTCGATGGCCCGCGTGGCATCCTCCACGACGAACACCTCGAAGCCCAGTCGCCGCCCGTCGATAGCCGACCAGTGGACGCAGAAGTCGAGCGCGAGGCCGGCCAGGTAGAGCGTGTCGATGCCGCGCTCGCGGAGGTAGCCGGCCAGCCCCGTGGGCGTCTGCTGGTCGTTCTCGAAAAACGCCGAGTACGAATCGATCTCGCGCCGGAAGCCCTTGCGCAGAATCAACTCGACATGGGCGATGTCGAGGGCGGGGTGGAAGGCCGCGCCCTCTGTGCCCTGCACGCAGTGATCCGGCCAGAGGATCTGCGCGCCGTAGGGCAGCGCGACGGTGTCGTACGGCTGCTTGCCCGTGTGCGCCGAGGCAAAGGAGAGGTGGCCGGGCGGGTGCCAGTCCTGCGTGAGGAGAACGTGCTTGAAGTGCAGCCCCAATTCATTGACGAGCGGCACCACGTCGCCACCGCCGGGCACGGCCAGGGCACCGCCGGGGCAGAAATCGTTCTGAACGTCTACGACCAGGAAAGCGCGCATGGGGAATCGGAGAGTCGGGGATTGAATGGATGAGACGAGGAAACGACGAGACGAGGAGGCTTCCATTCTGAACGTCGTCCTTTACTTGCGTCAGTCGCGCTACGCGCTCGTGTCGTCCGCTCGTCCTTTTAAATACGGCAATGGGCCGGAAAGGATCAACGGCGTTGTGTGAGCGCGACCTTGCTACAACGGCGTTTTTGCGAGTCGAACGCGAGCGGGGCGACGGCGTAGGGAATACACCCCTTGCGACGAGCAGTCCTTGCACGAAACAACGAGGCCAGAAGCGAGATGAGCGACGTAGTTGAGATAGGGGGGCGCCGCATCGAACTCAGCCATCAGGACCGCGTGCTTTTCCCGGAAGCAGGGCTGACGAAGGGCGACCTCGTCCAATACTACCGGCGTGTGGCCGGGACGATGGGGCCACATCTGGCAGAGCGCCCGCTCAACCTGCATCGCTTCCCACACGGCATTGAGGAGCCCGGCTTTATCCAGCAGCACGCCGCCGACTATTTCCCCGACTGGATCCCGCGGGTAACGGTGGAGAAAGAAAGGGGCGTGGTGACGCACGTCGTCGGGGGCGAGGCAGCCACGCTCGTCTACCTGGCAAACCAGGGCGTGGTGACGCTGCACGCCTGGCTCAGTCGCGCCGATCGCCTCCACCACCCCGACCGCCTCATCTTCGACCTCGACCCGCCGGGAGATGATTTCGCCCCCGTCCGCCGTGCTGCCTTCGCCACGCACGACCTGCTGGAAGATCTGGGCCTGGCGGCTTTTGTCATGACCACCGGCTCCAAGGGCCTCCACGTCACCGTGCCGCTCGACCGCAGCGCCGACTTCGACGCGACCCGCGCCTTTGCCCGTGCCGCCGCCGAGGTCCTGGCTGCCCGCCACCCGGAGGAACTAACGGTAGAGCAGCGCAAGGCCAAACGCAAGGGCCGTGTTTACCTCGATGTGATGCGCAACGCCTACGGGCAAACAGCGGTGTCGCCCTACGCCGTCCGCGCCCGCCCCGGCGCCCCCGTCGCCACGCCTCTCGACTGGGATGAGGTGGGCAACCCGGCCCTCCACCCGCGCCGCTACACCCTCGGCAACCTCTTCCGCCGACTCGGCCAGAAGCGCGACCCCTGGGCCGACATCGACGCCCACGCCCGCCCCCTCGCCGAAGCCCATCGCCGCCTCGCCACGCTGCGGGGCTGATTGAGAAGAGTCGAAGAAACGACGATTGCCGGTCTTTCAGTTTATCTTCGATTCCTCGACGCCTCGTTTCTTAGTTTCCTCGCTTCCTCGTCTCCTCCCCCGCTACGTATGCGCCTCCGCACGCTCTCTTTCCTCCTCGCCTGGCTGCTGCTCGGCCCCACCGTCGCCGGGGCGCAGGGGTTCAACACGTTTAGCGGGCGCAACCACCCGGAGCTAGACTGGCAGGTGGCCGAGACGGCGCACTTCAAGATTATGTATCCCGCGCGCCTGGCGGGCATCGAGGCCGCGGCCGCACCCATCGCCGAGGCCAGCTACGACGCCCTCTCGCACAACCTCGGCGTGACCTTCGACGAGAAGATCCGCCTCTACCTCTCGGACGAGGACGAGATCGCCAACGGTTTTGCCGTCCCACTCGGCAACGGCTACACCAACATCTGGGTGCACGTCAACGACGTGGCAAGTGTGTGGACGGGGCGAGAGAAATGGCTGCGGAAGGTGGTGGCGCACGAACTGGCCCACATCTTCCATTACCGCGCCGTCCGCACCGGCGCCGGCGTCCTGGCCGACATCGTGGCCGACCCTCTGCCGCGTTTCTGGACGGAGGGCCTGGCCCAGTACGAGACCGAACGGTGGGACGCCCAGCGCGGCGACCGCTGGCTCCGCACCGCCGTCCTCGACGACAAACTCTCGTACAACGACGGCCGCTCCATCTGGAACGGGCGGCTCCTCTACGCCGTGGGCAACAGCCAGCTCCGCTACTTCGCCGCCCAGCACGGCGACTCGACGCTGGCGAAGCTGCTGGCGCATCGCTCAAAGCGCCTCCTCGGCCTGGTCCGCGTCCACGATTTCAACGACGCCTTCGAGGCCACCGTCGGCCAGTCCTACCGCGATTTCTACGACGAATGGCGGCGGCACG
>JAHEMB010000001.1 GCA_024643915.1 Rhodothermaceae bacterium
AGATTGGTGAAGCCGGGGAGCGCGGGGAGGTCTTCAGAGGCAGCGGGTTCTTCCGCGAAGGCGTCGTGCGGAAAGGTCTTGAGGAGGGTGATCTGACCGGCGGTGACGCCCAGCAGCAGCACCTCGCCCCCGCAGGCAACGAGCCGAAGCTGCTGGTTCGGGGCAAGCTGGGCCTGGCCGAGGGTCTCGATGCACGCGCCGCCGTTGCCGGTGGGCCGCGTGCGCTGCTTCAGGTAGAAGGCAAAGGCAGCGCCGCCTGCCAGCAGCAGGAGCGTCACGGCGTAGCCCGGCGTCAGCAGTTTCGGCGAAGCGGTGCCCGTGACGGTGGTCTGGGAAGGTGATGACGTTGGGGGAGCAGCCGCCAGGCGCGTGGCGCCCCACAGTAGCACGAGGGCCACGCCGAAGAAGAGCGCGCGTCGTAGGGCCTGCCGGGCAGCCGGTGCCTTTTCCTGAGAAAGCGAGGGCAGCATCCGATCACCTCAAAAGAGTGGGTTGGCAGCGGCGGCGGCGAGGCGCGTGATCCGCACGCCGAACTGCTCGTCCACCACGACGGCCTCTCCCTCGGCGATGAGCCGCCCGTTGGCATAAACGGAAAGCGGCTCGCCGACGAGTTTTTCCAACTCCACGACGCTGCCTTTGGTGAGGCGTAGCACGTCGGACAGGGGCAGGCGGCGGCGGCCCAGTTCTACCGTCACCTCCAGCTCTACCTCGGCCAGCACCTCGAAATGCCCCGTGGCGCCATCGCCCAGGTGCTCACTCCCGAAGTCGGGGAAAGCGGCGGAGGCGAGGGGGTCATCGTGGGCGGCAGGGGGTGGGGCGGGCCAGAGGGCGAAGCCGCCCAGATCCTGGCTGCCCATCTGCACGCTGAACGAGACGGTCCAGAGCGCCCCGGGCAGTCGCTCAGCCGGCAAGGGCGTGCCGGGGGCGCGCACCTCGAACGACGGGGCCTCTGCGCCGAAGCCGAGGGCGGGCGACAGGGCGGTGTAGCCCTGCGCCACGGCCTGCCGGATGGCGTCCGGGCCATCCTCGGCGCTGTTCGCTTTCGTCAGCAAGGGCAGCCAGTCTGCCTCTACCACGAGGGCGAAGTTGCCGGGCGTGCCGGCGCCCATCACCACGAAATGGCCGTTCATCCATTCCTCCACCTCGGCCAGCCGAGTCGAGACCGGAGCACCGAGGTTGAGGTGCGCTTCTTCCTGCAAGAGGGTCTTGAGGAAAGCGCGCAGGGGGCCCTGGATGAGGGCGATCTGTTGCTGTAGTTCAGTCGTGCTCATCGTCACGCGGTCTCGGGGGTTCATAGATTTCGAGGATGCGGAGGGCGCGGCGGCGGCCACTCTTGCCGGGCGCCGCGCGGAAGCGGCAATGCTGATCGACGAAGATGCGGATGGGGGCCTGCACGCGCTGCTGCAAGGGGATCACGTCACCGGGCTGGAGCCGGGCGAGGTCGCGGATGGGCAGGGCGGCCCGGCCCAGCTCCGCCCGCATCTCTACGGAGACGGTGCGCACCGTGCGCTCGTATTCCTCCCGCTCCGCTTTCGGGAGGGGGTGGGCGGCCGGGGTGGAGGGGGCATGCGGGCGGGCATTGCGAAGGAGCGGCTCGATCAAGCTACACGGGTAGCACAGCTTGAGGAAAGCCGCCTGGTCGTAGACGGTCACCTCGTAGCCAACGAGCACGGTGGGCTCCGGGCGCGGCATCACCTGGGCGTAGGCGGCATCCGCCTCGAAGCCGACCGTCTCGAACCGGACGGCGGTGGCCGGGCGCCAGGCGGCTTCGAGTTCGCGGAGGGCGTGGGCCGTTACCTTGCTCATCATGCCCTGCTCGATCTGCGAGAGTGCCCGGGCTTCGCCCAGCCCGTGCGCCGTCCCGCCGAAGAGCCGCTCGACGATGAAGCCGGCAAGGCGCGGATCGACCTCCAGCAGGAAGCGGGGCGTGTGCCCCTGCGCCGCCGCCACGTAGAGCGCCGACGGCGGCGTGCTGCCCTCGACGAACCCGGCGTAGGGTATCTGGTCGAGGGTCGCCAGGCGGAGGTCGACGATGGTGCGGAGGCGGGCCGAGAGGTGCACCGAAAGGTCGCGGGCGAACGTCTCGTGCACGCTGTTGAGCAGGCGCATCTGCTCCTGCCCGAAGCGACGCGGCTGCCGGAAGTCGTAGCTTTGCGCACGCTCTTCCGGGGCCGCCGCCAGGGGGGCCGGGATCAGTTGCAGGCTCTCTGATAGCTTCTTGATCATGTGCGCGTTACTGAAGCACGTACTGGGTGAAATAGAGGCGCGTCACTTTGCCGCGGTGTAGCACCGCGTTGACGGCGCCGCGCAGCTCCTCTTTGAGGGCAGGGCGCTGTTCGATGGCGGCCAGATCGTCCACCGTGCGCAGGCCCAGCACCTTCAGGATGGTGTCGCGCACGACGACCTCTTTCTCGGCAAGCTCCTCCAATACCTTCTCCGATTCGCTCTCCAGGGCCACATTCACCATCAGGTAGCGCCGCCCGGCGGAGCCCGCCGGGTTGACGATGAGGCCCTGGATCTCGCTGAAATGGCCGTACTCGATGGGCGCGTCGGCGTCGGTGCTGTCGGCGCCGGCAAGGGCGGTGGTGGCGCCGGCCAGGAGGCCGTACTGGCTGTAGGCCACCCACGCGCCGCCCCCGGCTGCCAGCAACACGACGGGCACCAGGATCAGCCAGAAGCGGCTTTTCTTTTTCGGTTCAAGGGTCTCTTCCAAGGTCTCCGACGACACTTCTACAGCATCGTCGGTTGGATTTGCGCCGGGGGCGTCTTGCTTTCGTGTGGCCATGGTTTCCAGCTAAAAAGGATTTCTACGCGGCGGTTGCGGGCGCGGGCTGCGGGGGAGCCGCGTGTGTCGATGGGGCGGTGCTCGCCGTAGCCGATGGCAACGTAGCGTGACGGCTCCAGCGCGTGCCCCTGCGCCAGCAGAAACCGCACCACCGAGGCCGCCCGCGCCGCCGACAGCTCCCAGTTCGAGGGGAACCGTTCGGTGTGGATGGGGCGGTCGTCTGTGTGCCCTTCCACCTTCACGGCCTGCACCTTGGCGTCGAGCATCCCGCCGATGAGGCGGAGCACCGTCCGCGACGGCTCGATCAGCTCGGCCTCGCCCGAGTCGAACATGAGGGAGTCGGTGATGACAATGTGGAGGCCGTCTTCGGTCAGGTTCACCTGCACCTTGTCTTCGAGGTCCTGCACGGAGAGGTAGGTCATCAACTCCTCGTAGCTCTCGGCCTGCTCGCGCGTCTCGAGGGCTTCCATCAGGTCGCGCCGCTGGATCGTCGTGATGGCGTCGGTGCTTTCGAGGACGTCGACGTCGCCCTGGAAGTAGCTGAGGGCCTCTTTGAACTTCTTCACCTCCACCTCGGACATCGCCACGATCATGACGAAAAAGGTGAGGAGGAGCGTGACCATGTCGCTGAACGTGGTCATCCAGAACGGCGCCGTCGGCTCGTCGTCCTCGCTGTCTATGTTGAAGTCGTCGTTCATGCGGGGCGTGCGCGGGGGTCAGGCGGCTTTGGCGAGGGGCGTCGGGGCGGGGACGTCGGCGTCCTCGTTGCCGGGGAGGAAGAGGCGGAGCTGCTTCTCGATCATGCTGGGGCTCTCGCCCTGCACGATGGCGAGCACGCCTGTCTGGGCCATCTCGCGCACCTTCAGCACTTCGCCCGTCTGCGCCCGCATCTTGTTGCCGAAGGGCAGGAAGAGCAGGTTGGCGATGAGGGCGCCGTAGAAGGTGGTGATGAGCGCCACCGCCATGGCCGGCCCCACCGCCGAGGGGTCGGTCAGGTTCTGGAGCATCTGTATGAGGCCAATGAGCGTGCCCACCATGCCGAAGGCGGGGGCGTAGGTGCCCGCCGTGGTGAAGAATTTGGCGGTGAGCTGGCGCTGCTGCATCTCTTCCCGCAGGCGACGGCCCATCATCTCGCGGATCGCGGCTTCCTCCACGCCGTCTACGGCCATCTCCATCCCGAAGCGGGTGAAGGCATCCTCGATCTCGCCCAGACGGCGGTCGAGGGCGAGGAGGCCCTCGCGGCGGGCCACGCGCGCCAGCTCGGCAAACGTCTCGACCACCTCCCTTCTGTCGGGCGTCTGGAAGGTGAAGAAGGCCTTAAAGCCCTGGAGGCTCTGCTTGAACTCGTCGATGGTGTAGCCGACGAGGAGGGCCGCTACCGTACCGCCCATCACGAGCACAAAGGAGGCCCCGTCGAAAAACGTCTGCCACCCTTCGCCCATGAAGATGGCACCGTAAACCAGCAGCAGGCCCGTCACGAGGCCGATGAGCGTTGATTTCTCCATGTCGAGCGAGGCTACAGATAAAGGACTTCAGAGACACGCCGCCCCCTTGCAACCCGTCTGCCAATTGCGCCCCGCCCCCTTCCGCGCGGTTTCTGCCGCCCGATGCGGAAAGATGTGGAGGCGACGGCGGAAAAGGTTGCCTTCTGTGAGTCGGAGAGCCGAAGAAATAATGAGACGAGGAACCGAGGAATCGAGGAATCGAAGACAGGACTTTCCTGCATAGCACTTCGATTCTTCGTCTCTTCGATTCCTCGATTCACCAAATCCCCGGCTCTCCGACTCCCCGACTCAAAAACTACCGTTTGAGCTGTACGAGTTCTTGCAACAGCTCGTCGGAGGTGGTGATGACGCGGGCGGAAGCCTGGTAGCCGCGCTGCGTCACGATCATATCGGTGAATTCGGTCGCCAGGTCCACGTTGCCCATCTCGAGGGCACCCGAGACGACGTTGGCGCTGACTTCGCTGCCGGCCCTGCCCACGACGAGTTCTCCGGCAGCGGCGGTGACGCCGTAGAGGTTCTGGCCGAGCTGCTCCAACCCGTTCGGGTTGTTGACGTCACCCACGGCGAGCTGGAAGGCCGCCTCGCGCTGGCCGTTGGAGAAGTTGAGGTAGAGCGTGCCCTCGGCGTCGAAGCTGTAGCCCATCATCTCGCCCGCGCCGTAGCCATCCTGAGAGTGGATACTGATCGTGGTCGAGCCGCTGTATTGCGTCAGGCTCGACACGTCGATCTTGAAGCTGCCCGAGGTGACGTAGTTCGGATCCCAGTCGAGCGAGATCTCGGGCGGGGTATCCATCCGCCCCTCCGTGTTGAATGTCATCGAGCCAGAGGCGGCGGCGAAGGGCGGAGGGGTGGCGTCGCCCTGGTAGGCCACGTCATACGACCACTCGTTTTCGGCTGTCTTGGTGAAGGTGATGAGGGCGGTATGGGTGCGCCCCTGCTCGTCGTAAACCACGGCCGTCATGGGAGAGACGTCCCCCACCTCAGCATCGGCCGAGAGGTTGCCGCCTGAGAGGGCGTTTTCGGAGAAGCGCGGCGGGCCGGTCATCTCAGGGTCGATCTGCACGTCGCGCAGGGTGCCCGTATCCACGTTGCCGTCGCGGTCGTAGCTCCAGCCCTGCACGTTGAGGCCGCCGGCGGTGACGAGCCTGCCCTCGCCGTCGAACATGAAGTTGCCGGCCCGCGTGAGCATGTTGCCCTCGCCGCCGTTCACCACGAAGAAGCCGTCGCCGTCGAGGGAGAGGTCGGTGGCGAGGTTGGTGTAGGTGAACGCGCCCTGCGCCCAGTTCTGGTCGATGGAGCCGACGGACACGCCCTGCCCCACCACGGCGGGGTTGATGCCGTTGCCGCCGCTGAGCCGGCTCACGCCGATCATCTGCTGCCCGAAGACCTCCTGAAAGGCCGCGCGGCTGCGCTTGAAGGCGACCGTGTTGACGTTCGCAATGTTGTTGCCGATGATGTCCATGCGGACCTGCTGGCTACGTAGTCCGCTGATGCCGGTGTAAAGGGATCGCATCATGGTGTTTTTCCTCCTTCTGGATGTTGGCCCGCAGCGTCGGTCGTTCGGCTGCGGCCGGCGTCCCTTTCCGGGTCCCGCCGGGTGTTGCTGGGTATGGTGATGGTGATGTTGGGTTAAAGCAGCATCGCGCTGTCGATGTCGGTAAAGGCGCGGTGCTGCATTTCCTGCTGCCCGAGGGCCGTCACCACCGTGCGGTTGGGCACGTTGACGACGAAGGCGGCGTCGGCGCGAAGCAAGAGGGCGTTCTGCGCGCCCTTGCCCGCTAGGTGCTCCATGGCGTCGCTGATCGACTGCCTGGCGTCATCGTCGAAGGCGATGTGGCGCGCTGCGAGGCGCTGCTGCGCGTGGGCCGACAGGCGGACGCCCCCGGCCTGCCGCAGCACGTCGTCGAAGGCGGCGCCGTTGCGCGGGGGCGTACCCGGCGCGGGCCGTGCGGTCGGCGCTACCGGGCGACCCGGATCGACGCGCGCGGCGAGTTGGCGAACATTCATGGCTTCCTCCGGGGATCTAATCGGCGAGGATGCTCAGAATGTCCTCCAGGCCGATGGTGGAGTTGCCCAGGCGGAACGATACCCGCCCGTCTTCGAACACCACCTGTTCGATGCGGCCGCGGAGGTACGCCCCGGCCTGCACCGGCTCGCCCTGCGGATCGGTCGCTTCCACGCTGAACGAGTAGGAGCCGTCGGGCAGGGTCGCGCCGCTGTCGTCGGCACCGTCCCACATGATTTCGTGCCGGCCCTCGGCGAGGGCGCCGGGCGTGAGGGTGCGGACGACCTGCCCCGCCTCATTCCGGATGACGACCTTCACGTCGGTGGCGGCGCCGTCGAGCTTGAAGTGCAGCGGCCCTCCTTCACCGCCGTGCAGGCCCACCGTATGGCCGCGCGCCTCCACCGTTTTGCCCACCATGCCGGCGGCCATGCTGCTGTTGATGCCGTGCATGAGTTGGGCGTTCACGCCCGCGCTCGCTTCGAGCATGCTGCCGATGTGCATGAGCTGCTCGACGGAGGAGAACTGCGCCAGCTGCGCCGCGAACTCCTGCCCGTCCATCGGATTGAGCGGGTCCTGGTTGCTGAGCTGGGTCACCAGCATCAGCATGAAGTCGTCCTTCCCCAGCGCCGTCGGGTCCGTACCCGATGGATCGCCGAAGCCGCCTGGTGGCGGGGGGGAGAAGGTTGGGTTGAAGGATGAGATCATGATCTCTCGGGTTTGAGTGAAACGGATGAAAAGGCGCTACTTGAGCGCCGAGTGAACCAAAGGACGGGCCTCAGCCTATCCACTCGTGCTGTGTCCCTTCGAGCAGCGGTCGTGCCTGCGCCTCCGGTTGCAGTGTCTTTCTGTCAGCGTCCGTACCCGCCATCGCGGCAGAGGGATCGCTCTGGGTGTAGGCGTGTCGCTGATCCTCTGCGCCGGCCTGTCCTCCGAAAAAGGACAAATCGACGGGGGCCTCGTACTGGGCCTGCAAAATCTCCTGCAGACGGGTTGCGTGGGAGGTGGCGAGCGCCCGCAGGTCCGGGTCACTAAAGCCGAAGGTCACGGCAACCCGGCCCTCTTCGCGCCTGGCTTTGATGACCAGAGCGCCATCGCCTTCGTCGAGGGTCATCTCCATCACCTTCCAGCCGTCCGCCGCTGCGTAGGCGCGGGCGCTGCCTTTCGTCAGCGCCGCCCGCAGCCAGGCAACCGAGGCCTCAAAGCGTGACGGCACAGGGGAAGTCTCACGTGTGCTCCCGGCTCCTGCCTCGCGGATAGAGGACGAAGGGACGCTCTCATGGTGCACCAGCTCCTCAGCGGTGTCGAGGAGGACTCCCTCAATAAGCTCCACGGCGGGAGCAGTGTAACCCGCAGGGGCGGGAGCACGCGCGGGTTGGTCCGGGTGAGCCGGCAGGGCTCCGTCGTTAGATTCAGCCGGTAGCGACGCAGCTTCGGGCGGAGCGACGTGCTTCTCCGATAGAGGCTTGTCCAGGTCCGTTCGCAATGGTTGCGGCGGCTCGGAAGCGATCTGCTCTCCTTCCGGTAAAGCGGATGGGCTTTCCGCCGAGGGGAAGAAATTGCCGGTCGCTTTCTTGACCTCCTGCCTCATCTCATCCTGGATTGCCGGTGGGAGGGCAGGCAGGGCATCGTCGAAAAAGCCGCTTTCCTCCATGCCTTGGAGGGTAATGAGGAGCGCCTGCTCTACATGTTGATCAAAGAACGCCTGGCTCGCCCTGGCTTCCGGGGCCAAAACCAGCTCCTGCACTTCAGGAAAGGCGAAAGGCGTGCCGTAAGGCGCTACAGGACGGGGCATCCTGTGCCCGGCAACAGGCGCAGCATCCGGCTTCCCCTCGGTGCGCTCAGAGGATGAGACAGGCGGGTGCGAGCCTGCCAGGGGCGTCTCCTTCGGCGCCTCCACAGCGAGGGTCTCCTGCACCTGTTTCGCGGGTGGCTCCAGCGGGTCGAGAACGCTTGGAGAGTTAGGGGATAGCACGGGGGCGGCGTGACGCGGGCCAGCGTCGGCACCTTCGGGCGTAGGGCCGGGAGGAGGTGATTCGATGGAGGAGGCGCGTGGCGATTCTTGCGCCAGCAAGCGCCTCTCAATGACTACTGACTCTGGCACTTTTGCCTGTGCTCCCATCGCTTTTGCCTCTACGCGAAGAGGCTGTGTAGCGAGGGGCGGTGCCTCTCCTTCTGCCGCCGCAGGGAACGGAGGAGATAGGAAAGGAACACGCGGATCGAGGGGCAACGAGCTAGTCGAAGAGAATACGTGCTCCCTCGCGTTGGACGCCACGGTCTGCGAGGCGATTGCAGCTTCGTGTATCGGAGCGTCCAAGGTCGGTGGGGTTAGGTTAATTGGCAAGGCAAGGTGCCGCGCCTCCAACTCCTCCTTCTGACCATATAGCGCCTCCACCGATGGCGTTGCCGCGTGCAGGCGGACGGTGCCTGACTTGGCTTCCCTCTTTTGACCTTCCGTAGGAGGAGGCGCTGGGGTCGGTGTAGGTCGTGCCATGGCCGAGCCCGACGATGCTGCTACCCCAGCGGGGGGGAGGAGCGCCATCGTGCCGGACAGAACAGCAGCGAAGGGTAGGAAGGCGTCGGCGCTTTCCGGCACGGCGGCCTCACCGCCCGGCTGATCCGGCGGGAGGAGGCTGGCGGTATCGATCAGGGTGAGCAGGTGCATCGCTTTAATCACTGGCAGCGTCGATGGAGGTGGGGGCGGTGGTGGTATCCGGCGGGGGCGGAGCGCCCGTGAGGCGGCGGACGAAGCGGGCGGCGGCATCGGGAGGCAGGGCACGCAGCAGGCGGGGGCGGGTCCGGGCCGAAGCGCGGGCGTAAAGCATCTCCAGCACATTCAGATCGAGCTGCTGAAGGATGGCGGCCAACTCTTTGTCTTCCAGCTTGGCGAGGGTGGTGCTGAGAGCTTCGATGGTGCCCTGTGCCACCGGGGATTTCGTCGCCGTCGCCTGCCCCCGGCGGGTCGCATCGAGGCGTTCGAGGAGGGCCGACCGTTCATCTTCCATCCGTTGCACGTGCTGCCTCGCTTCGGCGAGGGAATCGCGAAGGGCCGCAACGAGCGCCTGCTGCGTGGACGCGCCGAGCGCGCTTGTGTCTGCCAGGAGCGAATCCGGCAGGGCAAGCGCCAGGGAATCGGGCGGGGGCGTCGCGGCTAGGCTGTCTGCAGAGAGCAGCGCCGTCTCGACCACAGAGGGCGCGATGGAAGGCATGGCGAAGTAGCTCCCCGCCAGCCCGGCCACAAAGGCGACGAGGCCCGCAACGACGGCGATGATGGCTTTTTTCATGTTGATGATCGGGCTTTCTGTGCGCTTCTTTTGCGGTTGAAAACCGTCAGGGCCTGTTCGTCGAGGAAGCTGCGCTCGCGTTCTTCGGCGGCCTGTTCGTGCTCGGTCTTTTCCCGGTCGTGCAGGGTGGAAATCGCTTCTTCGTCGCGGCGATGGCTCATCAGGGTAGCACGCGCCTGCTTCTCCTGGCCGCGCATCTTTTCGAGCCTGTTTCGCGCCGCTTCGAAGTCGACGTGGAGGGCTTGCCGGCGGGCTTCGCGGCGGCGGAGGGCGAGGGGGGTGATCTGCTCACCACCGAGTATCTCCTGCGCGTGCAGGGCCAGCCGCTCATCGGCGTGCTGGAGGGCGGTTTCCTGTTGCTGCCGGGCGAGGGCGGCCCGCCCCAGCGCCTGCTTCGCCTGTTCGGTCGTGTGGGCGCGCAGCTTCAACACCGGCTCTAGGGAGAAGCGGAATTTCTTGCTCATCGTCTAGGCTTCCTTCTGGTTCAAAATGAGCTGCAAGAGGGCCGCCGGATCCTCTTCCGCAGCGTCGCCGACGCGCTGCCGGAGGAAGTCGGTGAGGGCCGGGTGAAGGGCGACGGCACGGTCGGTCAGGGCGTTGGAGCCGGGGACGTAGGCGCCGACGCGGAGGAGGTCCTCGGCGTCGCGGTAGGCGGCCAGCAGGCTGCGCGCCTCTTCGGCGGCGGCGCGGTGGGCGGGCGTGGTGATGCGCGGCATGACGCGGCTCACACTCTGGAGCACGTCGATGGCGGGGAAGTGGCCGGCGTGGGCCAGCTTGCGCGAGAGGACGACGTGGCCGTCAAGGATGCCGCGCACGGCATCGCCGACGGGTTCGTTCATGTCGTCGCCATCGACGAGGACGGTGAAGATGCCGGTGATGGTGCCGCGTTTGCCGGGGCCGGCGCGTTCGAGCAGGCGCGGCAGCAAGGCGAAGACGCTGGGCGTGTAGCCCCGCGTGGTGGGCGGCTCGCCCACGGCCAGGCCGATCTCGCGCTGCGCCATCGCCACGCGCGTCACGGAGTCCATCATCAAGAGGACGTCCTTGCCCTGGTCGCGGAAGTATTCGGCGATGGCTACGGCGGTGCCGGCGCCCTTGACACGGCTCATGGCGGCCTGGTCGCCTGTGACGGCGACGACGACGGAGCGCTGGAGGCCTTCCTCGCCGAGGTTGTCGAGGATGAATTCCTGCACTTCCCGCCCGCGCTCGCCGATGAGGGCGATGACATTGACATCGGCCCGCGCATGGCGGGCGAGCATGCCGAGAAGCGTGCTCTTGCCCACGCCGGAGCCGGCGAAGATGCCGATGCGCTGGCCCTTGCCGAGTGTGAGAAAGGTGTCGAGGGCGCGGAGGCCGGTGTGCAGGGGCGTGTCGATGAGGCGGCGTTCGAGGGGGGAGGGCGGTTCGCGGTGGACGGGGCGCTCGTCTTCGAGGCGGAGGGGGCCGTGCCCGTCGAGGGGCTTGCCGCCGCCGTCGATGACGCGCCCCAGCAGGGCCTCGCCGACGCGGATGGTGAGGGGCAGGGCCGCGCGCTCAACCAGGCAGCCCGCCCGCAGGCCCACCGTCTCGTCGAGCGGCATCAGCACCGCCGTCTCGCCCCGCACGCCGACGACCTCGGCCTTGAGGCGGCGCCCGCCGGGCCGCTCGCCTTCGTGGATGTAGCACAACTCGCCCACGGCCGCGCCGAGACGGCTGGCCTCCACGAGGAGCCCTACCACCGACTGCACCCGTCCGAATTCCTTCGGAGGGAGCGGCTGATCACGCAGGTCTTGCAGGCAGTGGGCGAGATGGCTCATTCTTGAAGCTCCAAGTTCCAGATCCCAAATTCCAAAGTCTCTTAAAGCACCCTTTGGAGCTTGGAATATGGGACTTGGACTTTTTATTCAGAAGGTAGTGCGTCAGGGTGTTGGGCGTCTCCTGAAGGTAGGAGCGCGAAGCGGGTTTTCAAGGTGTCGAGGAGTTCGGATTGCAGGCGGCGGACGGCGGCCTCGGGGGAGGCAGCGGTCCAGTCGCCGGGGGCGAGGTCGGGGTCGGCGCGCCAGCGGAGGCGGGGGTAGGTGGCCTCCACCTGCGCCGCCACGCCGTGCTCCTGTAAGCGCAGCAGATCGACCGGGTGCAGCGTCACGTCGATGGTCGATTCCTCCCTGAAGAGGTCGAGCGCTTCGAGCAGGGTCTTTTCCGTCAGGCCGCGCACCGCCTCGGGCAAAGGTGCTTCGAGGACGGCTTCGGCGAGGGCGAAGGCAAGTTCGGCCAGCAACGATTCGCTCTGATCGAGCCGCTCCTGCCGGCTCCCGTCGAGGTGTTCGATGCCCGCTGCTACCGTGGTTTTCAGCCCTTCAATCTCATCCTGGAGCGAAGCGTGTGCAGCCGCGTGGCCTTCGTCGTAGGCTTCGGCGCGGGCCTGGGCCACCGCTTTCGCCAGCTTCGCCGCCCACTCAGCTTCCACCTCTTCCCGGCAGGCTAGGCAGGGCGCTGTTTTCTCCGCCGGCTTTTCTTCTGGGTGTGCGTGCGCCTCCGGCGGCGGGGCCGGTGGGGGCTCCGGCAGCTTCACCGGGTACAGGACCGTTGGGGCGGGGCGCCCGCGCAGCACCGGCCCACGCGCCACCGCCGCCGTCTCCGCCGCGCCGAACTCCACGTCCAGCACAGCCGACGCGCTGTGCGACGCGTAGGGCTGCGGGAAGCGTTTGATGACGGCTGGCTGGGACATGTGGATTGCGGATTGTTATTTCGGCCTCTCGTCCATTCTCGAAATCACAGCATCACTTCTTCGGCGGTGCGGGAGAGGGTGACCTCTTGCTGCTCTTCGAGGTCGCGGGCTTTTTCGAGGACGCGGCGCTGGGCGTCTTCGACGTCGCTGATGCGGGCGGGGCCCATCAGCTCGATCTCCTCGCGGATCGTCTCCGCCGCGCGCTCGCTGACGTTGGCGAGGAGCTTCTCCTTGAGCGGCTCCGGGGCGGCCTTGAGGGCGAGGGCGAGGTCGCGCTGATCGACCTCCATGAGGACGCGCTGCAAGTCGCGCTCGCCGACATGGATGAGGTCGTCGAAGACAAACATGTGGTCCTTGATGGCGCCGGCCAGGTCGGGGTTGCGGTCGCGGAGGGCCTCCATGATGTCGCGCTCGGCGCTGCGGCTGGTGTTGTTGAGGATTTGGGCGACGGCCTTGACGCCACCCGCTGTGCGCTTGCCGCCGAGGAGGGCGCCGATCTGCTGGCGGATTACCTCTTCGACCTCGCGCATCAGCTCGGGCGGCGTCTCGCCGAGGGTGGCGAGGCGGGCCACCACCTCGCTCCGCAGGTCGTCCGGCAGGGATGCGATGACGTCGGCGGCCTTGCGGGGGTGGAGGTGGGCCAGGATGAGGGCGATGGTTTGTGGCGGCTCGTGCTGGAGGAAACCGACGAGTTGCTCGGTCTCGACGGTTTGGAGGAGGCGGAAGCCGGAGACCTCCATCGCAGCCTCCACCTTCATCATCACCTCGTCGGCGCGGCGGGGGCCGAGGGCGGCTTCGAGCGTCTCGCGGGCGAACGTGACGCCGCCCTGTGCGGCGGTGCCGGTCACCATGCCGGCCTCGCGGAAGTCGAGCAGGATGGCTTCGACAACGTCGCTGGAGACGTTTCGGAAGCGGGCGATCTCGATGGAGATCCGCTCGACCTCGTCGTCGCGCAGGCACTTGAGCACCTTGCCGGCGGCCTCGGTGCCGAGGGCTACGAGGAGGACGGCAGCGCGCTGCGTCCCGCTCAGCCCCTCGGCAGCGCGGCGCGGGTCAGGCACCATTTCTTCGAAAGCAGGTTCGGGCATCGTGGTCAAATCGTTGCGGGTTCGGCGTCTTCGAGCATCCAGTTACGGAGCAGGTCAGCGGCCTCTTCAGGGTGCTCCTGCACCTCGGCCTGAATCTCCTCGAACATCAGGTGGCGGGCTTTCAGGCGGGCGCGGGCCTCGGGCGAGAGCTTGCTGGTGTACACATCATCGATCAGCACCGGCTCGTCTACTTCGGCTGCGGCGAGCTGCCTCGGCCCAACGCTTTCTCCAATCGTTTTCCCAGCCGCCTGCTCGCCTTCGAGCCGGCGCGTTTCGAGGGGCTGGTCGAGGACGAGCGGGTCGGTGGGGAGGGTGGCGACGCGGCGCAGGGCGGTGCGCAGCAGCAGGGCCGCCCCTGCAAGCACAAGGAGCATGAAGCCGTAGCGGAGGTAAAGCTGGAAGCGGTCCTGCCGTCGCTGCTCCCGCAATTCGTCGACGAGTTGCTCGTCGCCCGTCGTGTCGAAGCGGGTCTGGTGGAGGGCGAAGCGGTCGCCGCGATCGGCCTTGAAGCCGACGGCGTTTTTGACGAGGGCCTCGATCTCTTGCAGTTCCTCCTCCACGTAAGGCGTGTACTCGGGCACCTCGGCGTCTTCGGCCAGGGGCAAGCGTTTGTGGTTGAGGATGACCGAGACGCTGAGGTCGGCCACGTCGCCGATGCTTTTCTCGGAGCGCTCGCGGGTGCGGCTCAGCTCGTAGTTGCGGATGGCGGAGGTGGCGCTCTCGTAGCCCTCGGCGCCTTCCTCCAGCTTCTCCTCGCTGATGACGGTGGCGCTCTCGGGGTCGATCAGGTCGCGCTCGGCGACGGCCCGCTCGAAGTCGAGCGTGGCGGTGACGCGGATGATGGCGTTGCCGGGGCCGAGGACCTGGTCGAGCATCGACTGGCCCTTCTCCACGAGGCGCTGCTCCACGGCCTGCTGCATGCGGAGCTGGGTGGAGGAGGTGAGGAGGTCGGCGTTGCCGGCGTCGGGGTTGGAGAGGAGGGCGCCGCGCGTGTCGAGCACGGTCACGGCCGAAGGATCGAGGCCTTCGACGGCCCCTGCCACGAGGGCGCCGATGCCTTCGATCTGCTCTCTGCTGAGGCTGCCGCCGGTGAGTTCGAGGACGACGGAGGCGCTGGGCTCGGCCTGGGCCTGGCGGAACGGGCTGCGCTCGGGTAGGACGAGGTGGACGCGCGCCACCTCTACCTGCCGGATGTTCGAGATGGTGCGGCTGAGCTCGCCTTCGAGGGCGCGCTTGACGTTGAGTTTCTGCATGAAATCGGTCATGCCGAGGGTGCCCTCGTCGAACAGCTCGTAGCCGGCGGGGCCGTCGGCCACGAGGCCGTCGCCCGCGAACTGGAGGCGTAGCTCGTAGACCTGCGCGCGCGGCACGTAGACGGCGGCGCCGTTCTCCCTGATTTCGTAAGGCACGCCCCGCTCCGTCAGGGTCTCGACGATGCGGCTGGCGTCGGTGGGGGCGAGGCGGCCAAAGAGGAGGGTGTAGTCCGGCTGCCCGGCCCAGTAGGCGAGGCCGCCGAAGACGACGAAGCCGCCCAGCACCACGCCCCCCAGCATCGCCTGCTGCTTCCGCGTCAGCCGCGTGAGGAACTGCTTCGCCTGCTCGATAAAGGGGTTCATTTATTCGGAAAGTAGTGCTGGCTGGGAGCCATGGCGCCGCGAGAGGGGGAAGGGAGCACGAGAATCGAGGAGCCGAAGAAACGAGGAATCGAAGATCGGCTGATTCAAAGTTCTCGTCGATTCGTCGTCTCGTCGTTTCTTCGATTCATTCCCCCACTCAGACTTGCATGCGCATCAGTTCCTGGTAGGTCTCCAGGGCGCGGTTGCGGACCTCAGTCATGAGCTGGAGGTGCAGTTCGGCCTGGTTCATGGCGATCATCACCTCGTGCAGGTTTTCCTGCTCGCCGGCCACGAAGGCGGAGACCTCGTCGCCCGCCGCCTTCTGCGCTGCATCGACACTTTCGATGGCATCGGTGAGGGCGTTGCCGAAGCCGGGGCCGCCGAGGGCGTCGGAGCCGCGCGGTTGCGGGAGCTGGCCCCAGCCGTCGGCGCGGGGCTGCGCTTCGCGGATGCGTTGTAGCTGGTTCACGGTCATTGTTTTTCGGTTTTTAGAAGGGATGCTTCGTCGTGGCGGTGGCGCCCAGCATCAATCTTTGAGCATTGTTAACTGCTCATTATCCATTGGCGAGTTAGCCCTGCACGTCCAGGCGGGCGCCGACGGCGGTGGGGGTGAGGGTGCGGGCGCCCCGGTCCGGCCCGTAGAGGCGGAGCGAGAGGGCGTCCGAGGCGGGGAAGTAGCGCGCGATCATCTGGCGCTCCGGCCCGCTGAGGTCGCCCGTCGCCGCTTTCTGCGGGGACGACGCTTCGGTGGTGCGGGGCGGCTGGGCAGAGCGTGTCGGCGCCTCGGGGCGGGTGGCGGCCTGGCTGCGGTAAGCCTGGACGGGCACGCTGTTGTAGGGGTTAATGCGGTTGTTCATGGCAGCCGGGTTAGATTTCCATCGTTCGTTTGATCATCTCTTTGGCAGCCTGCACGGTGGCAAGGTTGGCCTCATAGACGCGGTTGGCCGAAATCATGCGCGCCATCTCCTCCACCACGTTCACGTCGGGGTACTCCACGTAGCCGTCGGCGTTGGCGTGGGGATGGCTCGGGTCGTATTCGAGGCGGAGGCGGAGGTCCTCTTGCACTTCCGTCTGCGGCCCCAACTCCATCTCAGGGAACTGCTGGTTGAGCGCGGCGCCAGGCAGGTGACGTGGATCGCTGGTCTGCGCCTCGCTCCGTAGCCGGTCCAGCAGGCGGCTGAAGCCCTGGCCCTGCCCGGCAGGCGCCTCGTGGACGGCCCGCTTGAGCGCGTAGGGCGTGCCCTCTGCCGTGCGCGAGGTGGTGGCGTTGGCGATGTTCTCCGAGGTCGTCGCCAAGGCGATGCGCTGAGCCTCCATGCCGCGCGCCGCCGTGCGAAAGACCGAAAAGGAATGTTTGTCGATCAACATCTTGGTTGGCCGGTTGTCTATTTGTTCTTAGCCTGAAACGTGAAACGCGAAACCATGCCTAGCCGGTGCGGCCGGTGATGGCGGTGCGCATGGCCTGGAAGTGGCCATGCAGGGCGCGGGCGGCGAGCTGCGTCCGCATCTGCGTGTCGGCCAACTCCATCAGTTCGTCTTCGAGGAGCGGCGCTCGCTCCTCCACCTCGACGCGGGCCGATACACCCGCTCCAGCTTCAGGGCCACCCTGGCCCAGCCGCGCTGCCTGAAGCGAATCCTCGAACGAAACGGAAAGGCGCTGGTAGCCAGGCGTATCGAGGTTGGAGATGTTTCCGGCGAGGGCCTGCAAGCGCATCGTGTAGGCTTGCATGGCGCGGGTGAGCAGGTCGAGCTTCGGGGTGTCCATCGGCAGGGTCGGGAGCAGAGGGAGTTTCTTCTGGCTGTCCGAAGGTCAACCTCCGTGCCAGCCGCACTGGTGCTCGTTTGAGACGGAAAAGCGGGGCGCTGCCGGAAAAATCACGGTGTGCGGAGGAAATTCTTGCCGCGCCGAACGCGAGTTGCACGGGGGGGACGGGGAACAGAAAAAGTGTGACGGCAACGCAGGCGGCGATCCTGCCTTTTAGCATGGGAAGGATCACGGGGAAGGCACGCGATTTGACCGTCAGGTCGCCACTGCCTGACTCATCAGATCTCCACTTCACAATGGGGGCGCCCTCCTGAACCCTATGCACCGATCCTACACAATGCCGGCAACCGAGCTGCGTTGCGCCGGCGAGCAGCCGGGAGAAGACGCAGTAAAGCACCTGGCCGGTGTGCTCTCACACCGCATCCGCAACGCCCTTGCTGGCCTCATCGGCTTCACCGATTTGCTCATCGGCACGCTCGCCACGCCCGAGCAGCGCGACCTCGCCCTGCGCATCCTCGAAAGCACCTCGCACATCGACGACATCGTGTTGGATTTGCAGCGCTACAGCGAGCCGCTACGGCCTGTGCCCCGGCGGGTGCCGGTCCGCGCCTTGGTGGAAGAGGTGAGCGCCGGGCTCGACGAGGCCGAGCGAGCCCGGTTGTCCTGTCACGTGGCGCTTGATGTGCCCCTGCTGCTTTACGCCGACCCGCTCCTGCTGCGCGAGGCCCTGCTGATCCTGCTGCAAAACGCCTTCGAAGCCGAACCGCCTGACGGCCTCGTCCGGCTCCGCCTAGAGGCGAGCAACGAACAAGTCAGTTTCGAGGTCTGGAACGCTGCTGCCATCGATGGGCCGAGCGATCAGGCGCTTGCCCCGTTCTTCACCACGAAGGCTGACAAGCTCGGCCTGGGCCTGCCGATGGCCTACCGCATTGCTGCGGCGCATGGCGGGCAGGTGGCTGTGGAATCGGAGAAGGAAAGGGGAACGTGCGTCCGGCTGGGGCTGCCGAATGTTACGAAAATGTTAAGCGGATAAGAAAATGCGACCTGTAACCACCTTATTCAAAGAATTGCCTTTTTCTGAGCGCGAGAATCGAATTTATTTACGTACTCAGGAAGTGGAGAATCGCCTGATCACTCAGGAGGTTGTTAACATCTTCATTCAACCATCCCAGCCTGTTCAGCAGTTGCAGAGAGTTCGCCCATGAGTAAGCAACCCCATCTGCTTTTCGTAGACGACGAGCAACTCCTCCACGGTGTCTTTACGCGCCTCTTCTCGCGCCAGGGGATGCGCGTCACCAGCTGCCTCGACGGGCATCAGGCCATTGAGGCGCTGAAGAAGGAGGACATCGACCTCGTCGTCACGGACTTCAAGATGCCCGAGATGGACGGGTTTGAGCTGCTGGCCCATATCCGGCAGCAGTACCCGCGACTCCGGGTCGTCATGATCACGGCGCACGCCAACGTGCAGCACGCTGTGCGCGCTATGAAGGGCGGCGTTGTCGATTACCTGCCCAAGCCGTTTTCCACGACCGAACTGGTCGAGCGCGTCGAGACCCTGCTGAAGGAGCCGATGCCGGAAGCCTCCCCCTCGTCTATTGCCGGGGCGGCACAGGGTACCAGGCGGAGCCGTAGCAAGCAGGCCGCAGCCACCTACGTCGGCGAGCATCCGAACATCGTGCGGTTGCGCGAGATGCTGGCGCTCGTCAGCAAGAACCGCGCGCCGGTCTTTATCCAGGGCGAGAGCGGCACCGGCAAGGAGATCCTGGCCCGCCTCATCCACCAGATGAGCGGCCGCGCCGAGGGGCCGTTCGTGGCGCTCAACTGTGCCAACCTGCCGCGCGAACTGGTGGAGAGCCACCTCTTCGGTCATCGCAAGGGCGCCTTCACCGGCGCCATCGACGACATGGTCGGTGCCTTCGAGCGCGCCCACGGTGGCACGCTCCTTTTGGACGAGATCACCGAAGTAGAGCCGGCTGTGCAGGCGAAGCTCCTGCGCGTGCTGCAAGAGCAGGAGATCGTAAAGGTGGGCGAGACCCACGCGAAGCGCGTGGACGTGCGGGTGGTGGCTACGAGTAACCGCGATCTGTCGGAAGCCATCCGTGACGGTGCCTTCCGCGAAGACCTCTACCACCGGCTGGCTGTCTTTCCCCTCACGGTGCCGCCCCTGAGGGAGCGGCGGTCGGATGTGCCCCTGCTGGCATGGCACTTCGCGGAGAAGTACAGCGGGCTCTATGGGTTGCCGGAGAAGCGTTTCTCAGAAGACCTGATGGCCCGGCTGATGCGGCGGGCGTGGCCCGGCAACGTACGCCAACTCGAAAACCTGGTGCATCGGGGCGTGATCCTCTCGGCAGAGCGCGAGGTGATTGAGGAGAGCGACATCTTCGACGATTTCTTCGCCGATGCAGAGGGGGAGGCCGACTCGGTAGGAGGAAAGGTGGTGCAAGGGGAACTGGTGACGATTGAGGAGGCGGAGCGCTACATGATTATTGAAGCCCTCCGGGAGACCGACGGCAACCAGCGTGAGGCCGCCGAACGCCTGGGCATCAGCGACCGCACCATCCGCAACAAGCTCAAAAAATACCGGGAAGAGGGAAGCGCATCCTGAGGCGAGGATAACCTGCGAAGTCGTCGCCGGGCAAAAAGCCTCGTCCATCCTTTCATGTTACTCGGCGGCCCCCTCATCCTGCGCCGCGTCGATCATGCGCCCGGCAATCTGTTCGAGCACCTCGGGCTGGCTGTAGAAGCCCTCCTGGAGACGCTGGAGGATGTCCTCGGCGCGGTCCTGGCTGAGCGGCGGGATGCTCAGCATGGCCCGGCGCGCGAAGTCGATCTCGCGTTGTTGCGCCACGGCCTCAGCCTGGGCGGTGCGGGCCGCCTCTGAGAGTTCGACGCGGTCGCTTGAAGCGGGCTGCCCAGGCCGTGTGGCCTGTTGCAGCGTGTTATCACGGGATGCCTTTTCCGTGTCCACGCGCCGCTGCTGTGAGGCATTGGACCGGGCGGCGCCGGGGGTGAGGTCGTTGATATTCATGGCAACTCGTCGGTTGGGTTCCGTGCGGGAGGGCGGAAGCGTCCCGTCCTCCTCCACGCCATTAAGTATCAGCCGCGCACATGGTCGCTTAAAATATTCGTGGGCGAGGCCGGGTTGTACCGGTGATGCGCTTGCCGCTGGTGCGCCAGCTTTTCCAAGGCGCCGGACAGCTGCCGTTCGTGTGTGATGAGGGCGCCCTGGAGCGCCTTCTGCTGTTCGAGCAGGGCCGTGGCGATGCGCTCCCACGACGCGTCCGGCTGATCGGGGCGAGGGTAGGTGCGCAGGCGCTCGACGAGCAGGCGGCGCTCGTGCAACAGGCAGGCAGCGGTCCCCAGGTCGTCGCTTGCCAGCGCGTCGTGCAGGCGCTCGCCGACGGCCAGGAGTTGTCCGAGCAGCGGGGCTTCGTGGGTTGCGGGGTTGCTAGTGTTGGGCATGGTGCTTCCGGTTAAGTCAAGTTAGCTAAAATCCGCCGAAGAAGCCGCTCACAATCTGCTGCTGCCCCTCGAAGGAGGCAATCATCTCTTGCAGGTGGGCAAACTGTTCGCGGAGTTGGTTCTCACGGCGTAGGAGGCGTTCGTCCCAGCCGCCGATGCGGTCGTCGAGGCGGCGGATGCGCTGGTCGATGATGCCCTCGCGGCTGTCGATCAGGCCCTCGACGCCGAGGAAAGTGTCGAGGCGGGTGGTGAGGCGCGTGGCGAGGCCGTCGGCGTTGCCGAAGAGCCGCTGCACGGCGTCAGCGTCTTCTTCAACCTTTGCGGTGAGGGCTTCCGGGTCGGTCAGTTCGAGCGTGCCGTCACCTTTGATTGTCAGGCCGAGGTCGCTGAGGGCGAAGCCGGCGGGCTGGCCCGCCACAGGGCTGACGACGGCGTTGCGCATCGCGTAGCGGAGCCCGGTGATGGTGCGCTCCCCGGCGAAGTCGCCCCGCGTGCCGGCCTCGGCATCTACCTGCGACTTCTGGAAGATGAAGTCGAGCACCTCGTTGTATTTCTCGACGAAGCTTTCCACTTCCACGCGCGCCGCCTCCTCGTCGATGCCCACGGTGAAGGACTCTTCGGCCTCGCTCACCTGCCGCAGTTCGACGGTGACGCCTTCGAGGGCGTCGGTGACGCTGTTGGTGCTGCGGTAGTGCGTCAGGCCGTCGAGGATGAAGACGCTGTTGAGGGCGGAGTCGATTTCGCTCGTTCCCACGTCCACCATCATCCCGCCACGTGTGTCGCCGCCGGTTTGGGTGGCGTCGGCGCCGTAGACGGGCTCGGCCATGGCCTGGAGGCCGAGCGTGCCGAGGGCGTTGCCGCCGGTGATCTGGAGGGAAGACGAAGCGCCGGTCGCATTCGTCTCGAACCTGAGGGTGTCGCCGTCCACGCCCACCGTCACGTCGTTGCCAACGGCGTCGCCGATGGCGGCGGCCAGGTCGTCGATGGTGTTGTAAGTGCCTTTGGCAATCTGCGCGTTGACGGTGGCGCCGTTGATCGTCAGATCCAGGTTGCGGTTGTTGTTCTCGATCTGGAAAGGGCCGCTGATGGAACTTCCCGTGACCGAAGCGGGCGTAGCCGGCGTGGACCCGGCGCCCGCAACGACGGCTTGGCGATCCACCTCCAAGAGGGCCAGCAGGCCGCCGGAAGAGTCGGTGAAGGCGAGGCGGTTGGCGTAGCCGGAGGCGCCGCTACGGAGCGAGAGACGGGCCGTGTCGCTCGTCTCGTGCAGCACCGAGGCGGCGACGCGCTCGGTCGAGCGGATGGTGCCGGCTTCCGCCGCGGTGCGCATGGCGTCGTCGATAGCCGTGGCGATTTCGTCGAGGATCTCTCCGTTCGAAGCGCCCGTGGGATCCACCGTCACGCTGATGTGCTCGCGGCGCTGCGGGTCGGCGTCGGTGGGGGCGGCCACCTCCATGCTGAAGGTCTGCGCGCCGTTGGCGTCGAAGAAACTGCGGAGGTCGGCGGCGTTGGTGTCGAGGCGCTGGCTCACACGGTGGTCGGCCCGCGCGAGGCGCTGTATGTTGAGGGTGTGGGTGCCGAGGGCGGCGCTGGCGCCGGCGCTCGCGCGGAAGGCGGCGGCTTCATCCTGGGTCACGGCGCGGACCGAGAAGGGGTTGCTGAAAGTGTCGGTGAACCCCTTGAGCTGGGTGTGGAGGGCTGAGAGCTTGCTGTCGAACATACCCAACACATCCTTGAACCGCTGCTGCTCGGCCTTGCGTGCTTGCAGGGCCTGCTGCGGCTGACGCTCCAGCCGGATGATCTGGGCGATCAGTTGCTCGTAAGGATCGTTGGCGTTGAGGGCAGAGAGAGGGCTCAACATGATCGTTCAGCAGGTTGGTTCAGGCAGCCTTGGCGCACAGCACGCCCTGTTTCCAGGCATCGCGCAGGCCGCCGAGGAGTTCGCCTACAGAGGAGAGATCGCCGTTGATGCTCTGGCGGAGGCAGAAGTCGTAGAGGGCATGGAGGCGCGTGGCCATCTCGCCGCCCCGTGCGAAGTCGAGGCCGCCGATGAGTTCGACGAGGACGGCGCGCAGCTTGGCCCGGTCGTCCCGGTGGCAGGCCGCCACGCCCAGGTCGAAGAGCTTGGCGACGAGCTGCTCGGGCGAGGCGGACCGGACGGCCTGCTGCTGGTACTGGCGCATGCGAAGGGCCGAGGGCATGGGATCCGTGATCGTCTGGTTGCGGAAGGTTTTTCCCGAGCCGAAGGCGGGCGGCAGCATCTTCCTGCCCCGTTCCGGTCGGCGTCACGGCCTGTATCGTTGAGGCGCCGGCCACCTTAAATCGGCTTTTTGATACCGAAAAGATGTTTTTGACGGGCTCACGGAAAGGGCGCAGCCCCCCTGCTCAAGGCAGGGAGGCTGCTCCGGGCGGGGAGGCCCGGTCACCGGGGGATTCGTACTGCGAAGGTCGTGCCCGGTGAAAGGTTCGGTTCAGGATTAGAAGAGGGAGAGGACGGCCTGCGGCCCGGCGTTGGCCTGCGCGAAGGAGGCCAGGCCCGTCTGCTGGAGGATCTGGAGCTTGACGATCTCCATCTGCTCCTTGGCGAAGTCCGCGTCCTCGATCTGGCTCCGTGCCGACTCATAGTTCGTCATCGCCGTCTGCAGGTTCTCCGCTTTGAACGAGAGCGCCTTCTGGTCGTCGCCGATGTTCGAGACGAGGCTGGAGACCGTATCGACGTAGCCGTCGATGTTGGTGATCTCGCCGGTGGCGGTGGCGGCGGTGCTGACGTCGAAGGTCAGGCCGACGAGGGCGGAGGCGTCGATGGCGTTCGTCGTGAACGTCTCAGCAGCTTCGGCGCCGACGTGGAACTGGAAGG
Organism: Rhodothermaceae bacterium; assembly: GCA_024643915.1. GTDB lineage: Bacteria > Bacteroidota > Rhodothermia > Rhodothermales > JAHEMB01 > JAHEMB01. The sequence continues at coordinate 23,069 of JAHEMB010000001.1, forward strand.
CGCCGAGGGTGCCGCCCGTGCCGTCGAGGAGTTGGTTGCCGTTGAACTCGGCGTTGTTGACGATGTCGTTGATCTCGCCAGCGAGCGCGGTCAGCTCGTTGCCGATGGCCGTGCGCTCGTCGGTGCCCATCGTGTCGCTGGCGGCCTGCACGGCCTTCTCTTTCATCGTGTGCAGGATGTCCATGACCGAGTTGAGGCCGCCCTCGGCCACCGAGAGCATGCTCTTGGCGTCGCCGATGTTGGACAGGGCCTGGGCCTGGCCGCGCACCTTGGCTTCGAGCTTGTTGGCGATGGTGTAGCCCGCCGAGTCGTCCTCGGCGCGGTTGAGGCGGCTGCCGGTGGACAGGCGGAGTTGGCGCATGCCGAGCTCGCTGTTGGTGCGCTGCATGTTCATCAAGGCTTGCAGCGACTGTACGTTGGTGTTGACGCGTGTCAGATCTCCGAAGGACATGGCGGGTACCCCGTGTAGTTTGATGTTGGGTTGTGCGGTCGTTTTTTCTCGTCCGCCGCCTGTATCGTTAGCCTCCGGAGGGCCTTAAATAGGAGAGGGAAAAAGATGAGGGGAGAATGGGGGAATGGACGAGAGGAAGAGTGGAAGAGTGGGGGAGAGGAGGAATGGGCGAACCGCATCCCTCCTGGTCGCGCTTTCTCCACAACCTATCGCCGGCTCTCCGGCTCTCGCGTCGGCTCAGTTCGTCTTCAACTGTTCCGCGGCGTCGGCCAGGGTGTCAGGGTCGATCTGGAGGGTGCGCGTGGCCTGGGTCTGGGCGACGGCCACGCGGATCGTCTTGAGGCCTTTCATGCCCTGGAGGTCGGCCAGGTCGAGGCGCTCCACCTCGTCTTCGAGCAGGCCCTGTTCCTGGAGATCTGCGACGTACGCTTCGTACTCCACCGCCTCGCGCTGGTGCGAGTAGACGATGGCGATTTTGCCGGGCTGTACCACGCGCTCCTCGGTGCCCTTGATGCAGGCCTTCTCCACCCGCTGCTTCATGATCTCGTAGCGGATGTGCGGCACGCCATCCACGTCGAACTGCGCCTCGTCGAAACGGTAGCGGATGGAGATGGGGGCGTCCTGCACGAGGATCAGGTGGGTCATGTCGAGGGGCACTTCGAGGTGCTCCTTGAGCGGGGCCACGCGCGCAGCGACGCCGCACATCACCATAAGCTGCCACAGGCGTAGCGCCTTCACCGAGAGGGTGTCGTAGCGGTCGGGGTTTTCGAGGAGGGAGGGGCCGACGTAGAGGGTGAAATCGACGCCGTCGGTCTGGTGCCGCTCGAAATAGTGAGGAAAGCGCTGCTGCACCTTCTTCTGCTCGGCATCGAGGTAGTCGGCGATGGTCCGGTTGATGCGGGCCACGCTGAGTTCGAAGTCGCGGCACTGCCGGTAGAGGTAGCCACGCTCGGGGTCCATCGCCTCTCGGTAAGCGTCAATCAGCTTCGTCACCTCGGGCGCTAGGGGGCGGAGGTGGTCGAGGATGGGGTCGAAGTCGCGTTGGAGAAAGTCACGCACGGCGGCCTCATCGCCCGAGGAGAGGCCGCGTTTGAGGGCAGCGGCGTAGCGCGTGGTGCGCGCCGTCAGGTGATGGAGCAGGGGCAGGGAGCGGGCCTCGCGGGCCTCGCGGAGTATCTCCTGGACGAGGCCGAGGTGCTCGATCAAGTCGCACTGGATGGCATCGTTGCGGTGCGTCGAGGAACTGCGAATGTCGGTGGCGGCGAAGAGGGGGTAGACATCCTGGAAGACGATGGGCTCGCCCTCGGGGCGTTCGCCCTGCTCCTGCCGCCGCAGGTAATTGACCGCCGCCTTCTTGAAGCGCCATTCCACCGTGGGATGGAAAGAGGCGTACTCCCCCAGCATGACACTCTGCACCCGGTTGCGCTCTTCTTCCTTACTGCGTGCCACCGCCGTGGCGAAAAGCGGCAGGACCTCCAGCAGCTTCATCGCGTGGAGCGCGTGCAGGTGGCCGGGCGTATCGGTCCACAGGTAGAGCACGCCAACGGCGCGCCCCCGGGCATAAAGCGGCGCGGCGACCGCATTGCGCACCCCCGCCCGCAACAACTCGTCCTCCACGTCGGTGCGGGGGGCGTGTGCGGTCAGGTCCTCTATCACCTGCACCACCCGCGTCTTCAAGCAACGGTCGAAGAGGGAGCCTTCGATCTCGGCCAGGTCGTACTGATCGGTGCGGCTGAAGAGGCCGTCGTCGTAGGTAGCGCCGTCGTGGAGGCGGTAGAGGCGGTCGTCATCGAGGCCGAGGACGCTGAGGTGCAGACGGGGCCGGCGGAGGAGGGTCTTGAGGCGGTTGGCCAGCAGGGGCAGGGTAGCGGCTGAGCGCAGGCTCTCAGCTTCCTCCAGGTCGCGTTCCAGCGCCGAAGTCACCTGCTGCTCGGTCACATCGTGCGCGCGGATGATGGTGAAGCCTTCGAAAGAGAAATGCTCGGGCGGCAGGTGCTTGCGCCACACCTCAAGGTCGAAGACGTTGGCGAAGAGGGCGCGGCGCGTGTCGTCGGTGAGAGGCGGTAGCGCGCCGTGTTCAACTATCTCCAGAAAACGGTGGTCGTAGGCAATACGGAAATGGCGGTTGAGGTCGGTCTCGGGATCCTGCGAAATGAAAATGATGGGGTACTCGAAAGGTACCTCGATGCCATAGACGGTGCGGAGGACGTGGAGGTAGGCTGTTAGCAAGCGCGCATAGGTGAACGTGCGTGCGTCCAGGTTGACCCTGCCCGAGATGAGACCGTTCTCCTGAGTCATGAGCCACTCGAAGGAGGGGGTCGCGTAGAACGTGCGAAACTCGAACGGCAGGAGGGTGGCCCCGAGGTCAGCGTCGCGAAAAGCCAGGGGGAAGATCGGCGTCATCAACAGGTTCAGAAACGACGCGTGTTCGTCGAGGAAAGCCGGATCCTTGATGGGGCCGCCCAACTCGGGGTAGCGCGCCAAGGTCTTTTCAATGCGCTTGAGGATCGGGCGCAGGCCGGCCTCTTCATGCTCGGCTACCCCACGCCAGAAACGCAGCAAGGGCGCGAGGCTGAGGGTGGCCTCGAAGGGTACCTGAGCCAGGTCAAGCGCGGCCCAGCGACCCACGTCGCCTACGCCGCCTGTGCGGCTCCCTCCCATCAACTTGTCGCGGCGAACCGTGCTATCCATACAGTTTGATCAATTAGCAATTAGCAATGACGAATGAACAATGAGGGAAGCACACGACAAACATCAATCAGCCGGTATGAAATCGACACGGCTGACACACGCTCCTCTGTAACATTGCTCCTTGCTCATTCCTGATTGTTTTCGTCGTTCGTGCCCGCTCTAACGCGAAAGGGATGCCGCAGGCGGGCTTACCAGCAAGAAAACGAAAACGTAGCAGGATCTTGTCCGTGGTTCGTAGTCAGAGGGCCGATGTGGTATTTATCCGCTTCCTTCCGCGCTGAAGAGAATCAACGAACTACAGCGCGCGAAGCACGCCTCCGCCGTACGACGAATCAATCAGAAGAAGAAGCCGAAGGAGAGGTCGAAAAGCGTCGATTCGGGGGAGCGAGCGACGGTGGCGGTGACGGCAATCTGGTGGAAGGGAGTGATCCACACGCCACCGCCATAGCCCTGGTGCCAGACGTCCGAGCGTTCGTCCCCCCCCCACACGCGCCCGTTGTCGAGGAAAACGAGCAAGCCGCCCTCGCCCCGTGTGATGTAGGCGTTGAAGTCAACGAGCGTGGCGCGCAGTTCCACGTTGGTGAAGAAGCTGTGGCGGCCCGCGAAGCGCGTCCGACGGTAGCCGCGCAGGTTCTCCAGCCCGCCGAGCGTGTTGGCCTGGTAGAACTCGAAGTCGCCCACATTCGTGGCGCCGCCCACGCGGATGCCAAGGGTCGTTTGCCTGCGCCGGTTGAACGTGTAGAAGTAGCTGAGCTCGGCGCGGAGGCGAGCCAGCAGGGCGTCGGTGTTGCGCACCCCCGCGCTCAGGATGGTCTCCGCCAGGAAGCGTCCCCCGGCCTGCGTGTTGGCCAGAGTGTCCGTCCCATCGACTTGGTAAAAGGTCTGGAAGCCGGCGAAATACTTGTCGGTGAAGTCGTCGGGAGTAAAGCGCGTGGGGAAGGCCTCCTCGCGTGGCCCCACGTCGACGAAGGAGAAGTAGGGGCCGAGTGTAGCCGAACTGAAGAGGCCCCACTCGCGGTGCAGGGTGGGCGAGAGCGTAAACTGCTGAATCTGCGAGCGGAAGAAGTTGCGGTCCGATAAGTCGGTGCCGTTGCCCAGCCCATAGAACTGGCTGAACTGATAGACGCTGTACCAGGTGGCGTCGAGCCAGGCGTCCCAATCACCCCAGAACTGGATGATCTGGCCCTTATAGTGGACGTTGTACGCGTTCGTGCGGAAGGCGTAGTTGGCCGCCAACTCGTGCGAGGCCGCGTACGGCGACTTGCGGAAGCCGGCCCGCTCCATGCGCAGCCCGCCGCCCAGAAAAACGCCGTCGTCTGTGTTATAGCCAAAAAAGCTGGTCGGGGAGAAGTTCGAGGTCTCGAAGCGGAGCATCTGGTAAGTGTTGTGGCCGGGCTCGTCGGAGCGGTGCACGTCGGTCTCCGGCCCCACCTGCCAGGTGTTGCCGAGCTCGCTGTCGTAAAAAACGGTCATCTCCTTGCCGCCCTTCACGTCGGACTCGTCGATGTAGCGGTCCTCTCCCTCGCCGCCGATGGCGCGCACGAGCAGGCCGCGCCGGGCGGTACCCGTCACCTCGAACTGGTCGTCGCCCGCTAGCCCGTAGAGCCGCACCTCTTTGGTTTCGTCGTGGAAGAAAGTGCGGCGGAAAAGTTCGCGCTGCACCTCGCCCTCCTTGTTCGTCTTATAGACCACCACCAGGGTCGAGTCGTCGTTCAGGCGAGTGACCTCGAACAACTCGTGCTTGTCGCTCCCTATCACATCGACGATGCGGGCCAGCAGTTTGTCGTAATACTGGGCCGCCACGTCGGGCAACTTCTCGCGGCGGGCTTTCAGAAAGCCAATGGTGCGGGCCGCTTCTTCTTCCTGGATCGGCTCCGGCCATTGCCCGATGGCCGCCTCAATGGCCTCGTCCGTGAGGCTGTCGCGCAGGGACTCAGCAATCTCGATCCAGTCTTTTCGGGTGAGGGACGAGGTGAAGCGGCGGTCCAGGGCAGCCCCATTGTAATTGAGGCCGTAGAGGTTGCCGTAGTCCTCGCTGAAGTTGCTGTAGCGGCGGTGCTCGGGGCGCCCGGCCAGGCGCACGAGGAGGGCCAGCGGGCCGTCGAATTTGAAGAAGGCGAAGTCTCGGTCGCGGGGGATGGGACGGTAGACCTTGCCCTGGGTGCGGGCCTCACCTTCGAGGGTGGGGTCGAGTTCGTATGGCTCGAATTCGGCCCAGCGCCACTGGTCCTTGTGGCGGTCCCAGTCGCCGATGAACATGTCGAAGAGGCGGGCGCGGGCCAGGGCGCGCTCGTCCATGCGGAAGTCGTTGTCCTCCTGGATTTTCTCGAAGAGGCGGGGCGAGCCGATCACGTTGGTCGCGTTGCCGAAGCGGGCCTCGTCGGACTGGTCCTCGTCGGGCCGTGTCTCGAAAAGGGCAAACACCCCGGCGAACTCGTCGCGGTAGGGGCCGAGGCGGGGGTCGTCGGGGACGTAGACGAGGCGGGGGGCGGTGTGATAGATGCCGGCGGCCTCGGCCAGGAGCGGCACGGCGAGGGCGGCAAACGGGTTGATGGCTGAGATCTGGTCGCGGACGATGTCCTGCGCGAGCGTCTTGCGGAGGAAGACGGGGACGGACGCGACGGGGTCCTTGTCCACGGTACGGAGGACGTACTGATCGCCGTCGGCGCCCTGGAGGCGGAGCGACTTGGTCTGGAGGCCGCCGCCGCGCTTGATCGGCGTGAGCCCCCCCGCCGTCTTCGCCAGGTCTATGATGGGCACCTCGACCGGGGTGCTCCAGATTTTCCGATAGCGCTCGCCCAGGAAGAGTTTCTTGAGGGCGTTGGCCTCGTAGTGCTCGCTGGGCACCACGGTCGTCATACCCAGGCTGTGGAAGGCGTAGGGGGTGCCGTCGGTGGGAGCGGCCGGCGTCTCGCCATTGGTTTGCGACGGCGCGCCGTCGGTGGAAGCGATGACGTTGGTGGTGTCGAGGGGCGCAGGGTCGGGCACGGGCGCCTCGTCAACGGGCGGCTCGTAGGCGACGAGGGGGCGGTTGCCTTTCTCCAGGCGCATCTCGTAAACCACCTTGCCCGTTGCGCCGTCGCCTTCGGGCTGCAAGAACTGGAGCCACACGGAGCCGTCGGTGAAATAGCGCAGCACCCCGAACCCCTTGCCTTCATCGGCGAAGGCCGCGCCGTTGCCCTTCGCGACGAAGCTGCTCTTGCTGCCGGCGCCGCTGACGATGTAGTGCTGATCCTTGAAGGGGAAGTACTGGAGGTTGTGGTCGTGCCCGGCGGCGTAAACGAGGCCCTCGTGCTGCTCGAAAACGGCGAGCAGGTTGTTCCGCATCGTGCGGTACTTCAGGTTCGAGAGGTCCTGCGGCGTGCCGAGGTAGCGGCGCGTCATCATGTAAAGTGGGAAGCGGCGGCGCGCTTCGCGGTAGCGGCCTCCGTGCGAGCCGTTGGTGAACAACGGATGGTGCGCCACCACCACCACCTTCTTATCCCGGTTGCGGTACAGAATGTCCGACAGTTCGATGAGCACGCTGCTCTCTTCTTCGAGCAGGTACTGCCCGGTGTCGCCGTAGGTCTTGCGGTCTTCGAGCCACCATTGGGTGTCGAGGGCGATGAGTAGGAGCGAGTCGGCCAGGGGGATCTCGACGGGGCCGGGAAAAGCGTTGTCCGGCACGAACGTGTCGCCCCGGTCGAGGACGCTTTCGACGAAATCTTCCTGCCGCATAAGGGTCGTGGGCACCCCGCCAAAGCCTTCGCCGCCCCAGTCGTGGTTGCCGGGGACGAAGACGACGCGGCCCTTGAAATCCTCGACCGTCTTGAGCTGTACGAGGATGCGGCGCTCGGCCTCCTCCCGGAAGGGGCTGGAGGTGGGCGGCAGGCCGCTGGGGTAGATGTTGTCCCCGAGGAAGACGACGCCGCTGTTCGCGCCTGCGCTGTCGAGATGGGTTTTGAGGAGCTTCAGGGCCGGCTCCATCTCGCCCGGTTGGGGGGCGCCGGCATCGCCGACGAGGTAGAGGCTGAAGGCGAGCGTGCTGTCCGGCGGGCGGACGGCGTTCTCGTCCAGCACCGGTAAGAGGAATCGACCGGTGGGTCCACAGGCGGCCAGCCCCAGGGACAGGAACAGCAGCCCTACGAGGGCAGAGGGAAAGCGGTGGAGGCGTACGTCGTGCATTGTGCGTAAGAGAGCAACCGGAATCTTCGGTTTATCTCGGGCCGTTAGTGAAACGCTGGAGGGGTGGTGCTAACCCACAGAGTCGCCGCGCTACTGCCCGTTATTTGGCAAAAAGTAGCAATATTGTCCGTAGTTTGCAGGAAATCCGCAGCCGGAGGCGAACGCCGGTAGCGGCTTCCGGCGTTTGCAAAGAAGAGCAACTATCCGGCCCACCCATGATGAGCGACGCCCCCGATACGGCAGAAGCCGTCCGCACAGCAGCAGCCCCGGCCGCCACCGTCCGTGTAGAAGACGTACTGCCCGAAGCGGCGGCTTTCGTGTACGAGCTTCTCAGCCAGAAGCTCCCCGATACGTTGCTCTTTCACTCCTACCAGCACACCGTCGATGTTGTGGAGGTGGTGCTGAAAATCGCACGGAAAGACGACCGGCCGGACGAAGAGCGCGACCTGGTGGCCCTCGCCGCCTGGTTCCACGATACCGGCTTTACCGAAACCTATGAGGGGCACGAGGAGGTCAGCGTCCGTATTGCCACCACGTTTCTGCGCGAGCGCGGCCTGCCTGACAAGACGATCGATCGCGTGGCCGACCTGATCCGCTCGACCCACCCCGACCGCGAGCCCCGCGACGGCGCCGAGGCGCTGCTTCACGACGCCGACTATGCCCACCTCGGCCGCAAGAAGTTCTTCGAGCGGGCCGAGCGCCTGCGCCGCGAGTGGGAACGGCACCTGGGCCGCACCTACTCCGAGCGGGAATGGACTGAGCTTCAACTCAGGTTCCTCCATTCCGTCAGCTACCTGACCGACTACGGAAGCAAGAAGTACGGCAAGCGCAAGCGCAAGAACGCCATCAAGCTGCAACACGAGCTGGCCGCCCGCCTCGACGCTGAGAAGCCGCTACCCCCCTCCGACGACCTAGGCCGGCCCAAGCGTGGCATCGAGACGCTCTTCCGCACAGGCTATCGCAATCACATCAACCTCAGTTCCATCGCCGACGCGAAGGCCAACATCATGATCTCGATCAACGCGATCCTGATGTCGATCATCGTCTCGTTCATCTCCACCCGCCTGCAGGCCGATACGTGGCTGCTCGCCCCGGCTGCCGCCCTCCTCGTTTCCTCCCTGGCCTCCATCATCTTTGCCATCCTCAGCGCCCGCCCCGAGGTAACCAGTAAGATCTTCACCATCGAGGACGTGATGGAGCGGAAAGGCAACATCCTTTTCTTCGGCAACTTCGTCAATATGTCGCCGGCTGACTTCCGAGTGGGCATGCGGCAGATCATGGACGATTATGACCGGCTTTACGACAGCATGATCAACGATCTCTACTCCCTTGGCGAGGTGCTCTCGCGGAAGTACCGGCTGCTTTATATCTCCTACACTGTTTTCATGGCGGGCCTGGTCATCACGGTTTTGCTCTTCCTCTTCTTCTTCTTTGTGATGCCAAATTTATAGCGGCGCCGAGAAGGGAAAGCGTCTGGAAGCGCCAGGAGGTACGCTCCTGCCCGTTTGCGCCCACGGAAACGAAGCGCAGGGTGCGGGCGTCGAAGGCCAGGAGCAGCCAAAAGTTGAGGCGGGGGCTTTCCCTGATTGCCGCTTTTGTCGTACCTTGCCGGGGCGGTTAACGGGTGGTTCCGCGTTGTTTTTGGGTGAGGACAAACAGAAAAAGGTGACGCCTTCCCAGCACGTCGCGTTAACATAGGGAACGTCAGACCGGTGGCGCAGCCGCGCGGAGACTTCGTACGCGGTGTTTTGTTCGTCCGCAGTCGGTGGGGGGCGTCATGAAAGGGCACGTGCTCGTTCTCAACCAGGATTACAGCGCGCTGACGATCTGTAGCGTGCAGCGGGCCGTCGTGCTCGTTTTGCTCCGGAAAGCGGAGCTGGTCGAGGCCCATCCGGAGCGGTTCGTGCGCTCGCCTAGTGCGCGGTTCCCCTGGCCCAGCATCGTTCGGTTGAAGATGTACGCGCGGGTGCCGTACAAGCGCATCCTGCTCTCGCGCAAAAATATCCTGCGGCGCGACCGCTTTCGGTGCCAGTATTGCGGCAGCCGCGACCGTCTCACGGTCGATCACGTCCTGCCCAAGTCGCGCGGCGGCCTCGACACGTGGGAGAACCTGGTGGCGGCCTGCACCGTGTGCAACAACCGGAAAGGTAACCACACCCCCGAGGAGGCAAGGATGCGCCTCCGCCGCAAACCATTTCGCCCAAGCCACGTTATGTTCATCCGCGACCTAATTGGGACGGTGGACGAGACGTGGAAGCCGTATCTGTTTTTGCATTAGCTTTCAGCCGTCAGCGATCAGCTTTTTTGTTTTTTGGCTGACGGCTGAAAGCTGACCGCTTCCCCCTCCCGGTTCGTCGCCCTTTCCTCAGCACGGACCTTTTCTCTGCGATGATAAAGAACGCGAGCCAAGTGGTGGCCCGGCTGCTCTGGATCTTCCCGGCGCTCCTGCTTTTCCTGAC
>JAHEMB010000091.1 GCA_024643915.1 Rhodothermaceae bacterium
GATTTCCGCGAAGTGGCGGGCCTGCTGCTGCCGTTCAAGTCAGTCGAGTACCAGGACGACAAGCAGGCGCAGGAGACGAGCGTCGACGAGGTTGCGGTGAACGCCGACGTGGCGCCGGTAACGTTTGAGTTGGAGTGATGGGTGAAACGTGATGCGTGCGGGCGCCTCGCTGAGACATTGCGGCAGGCGCCCGCACGTTTTGCATTTCACGCAGCGAGGACCGCTTCTTCTTGCTGGGGGCGCCGCCGATGCTCGACGACGAGCCCCAACAATCCGCCGAGGCACAGCAGGATGAACAGGTGCGGGAAGCGGGTGTAGAGCGTCTGCCCCTGCCGCGCCGTCAGATAGGCGGCGTTCACCCCCTCGCCCTCCACAGTACGCCGACCCATTTTCCCGAAGGCGTCGATGAAGACCGTCGGGCCGCCGTTGGCGCTACGCGCCGTCGCCCGCCGCGTCTCGATGCTGCGCAGCCGCGTGATGTTCGTCAGGATGTGTTGGAAGCCCACCCTGCCGAACCAACTCTCGAAGGAGAGTTGCACGAACGCTTCAGCGCCTTCGCGCGTCATCGCCGCCCACAGCTCGGGGTAATTGGCCTCGTGGCAGATGGGCGTGCCGAGGGGCACCGTGCGCCCGTCGCGCAGACGTAGCGGCAGCGGCGTGGGGGCCTCGCCCGGGGTGAGCTTGCCGGTGGCCGCGTGGTAAGCCCGCACGGTCGGAAGGGCCTTGAGGTAGCGATAAAGCGGGATGCCTTCCCACCCCGGCATCAGTTCGATCTTGCTGTAGGCGTGGAGCGGACGCGCCGCGCCCCCCGTCGCCGGGATCAAGACGGCCTGGTTGAGGAGCACGGTGTCGGCGACGCCGGCCTCGTTGGCCCGCGCCTCGCGGGTGACGGTGCCGGTGAGGAGGGGGGTGCGCCAGTCGTCCACGGCATCGTAGATGAAGGCTTTCGTCGCGGAGAAATTCCAGTCGTGGCCGAGCGTGCCTTCGGTCCACACGTAGAGGTCAGTAGGGCGGCGGGCGTAATAGGCCGTCGAATCGGTCAGGTGCACCACGCGCTCGATGTCGCTCACGCGCTGCTCGGCCCGATTGGCATTCGGGGGCACGTCGGTGCTGACGAGGGTGACGTGGAGGCGGGGTCCCCTCGCTTCGCCTTCCAGCATGGCGTAGCGAGCGGTGCTGTAGCCGAGGGGGAGGGCCAGCAGGAGGGCCGTCCCCCGCAACGCGCCCCACCGAAACGCCGCCGTGAAGCGATCTCCGGCCCGCTCGTACTGCGTGTAGAGCACCACGTTGAAAAGCACCACCCAGGCCGTGACGGCCCACACGCCGAAGAGATCGACGTACTGGACGAGCCACACGTTGGCCCCCTGCGAATTGCCCACGAGGAGGAAGCTGAGTGAGAGCGGCAGCTTGTGATACAGCCACTCCCAGAGCGGCCAGATGAAAGCGAGGGCCAGCAGCGCTCGCTCGTACGGCAGCCTTTTCTTGAGGGGAAAAAGCAGCAGGAGCGGCGTCGCTTCGAGGAGGATCTGCACGATACCGCCCACGCCCGTGAGGGGCATCACGGCCTGGGGCACGCCGAAGAACCAACCGAAGCAATAGATCGTCGTCGCCACCGTCATAAAGCCTAGGGCGCGCCCGGCGAAGGGGACGAAGCGGTCGTGCCGCCGCAGCTCGACGAAGAGGGGCACGAAGGCGAACCAGGCCAGGAACGAGAGGTTGACCGCGCCCGTCCAGGGCCAGGCGAAGCCGTAAAGGACCGCTCCGCCGAGCCAGTACGGCCACACCCGGCGGGAAGCACAGGGTTTTTTGTCTCTGCGCACACGCATGGTTCGTACCCAGACGGTTGGTTGGCCGAGCGATTCAGGTCTTGAAACGTGAAACGTGAAACGTGAGGGTGCCGGTAGCGAGCCGGCTCGGCAAAGCACCCTCACGCATCACGTTTCCTACGGGAATCTGCGCTTTCACGCATCATTTCACCAGCATCACTTGCTGCGTGGCCTGGAAATGGTCGCCTGCCACGCGGAGGAAGTACGGCCCGCTCGGCAGGGCGTCGGCGGAGAAGGTGAGCGTGCGCGTCTCCTGCGCCGGCAGCCGCCCCTCGAAGAGCGTGCTCACCTGGCGGCCCATCGCGTCGTAGACCGTAGCGGTGACGGCCTGCTCCTGCGCCACGGCGAGCGTGAACTGCGTGCGCGGGTTGAACGGGTTCGGGTAGGCCGGCGAGAGGGCGAACGACTCAGCCAGCTCCACCGACACTTCGACCTCGGGGCTGTACTCGAAGGCACCGTCGAAATCGACCTGCTTGAGGCGGAAGCTGTGGCGACCCGGCGAGAGGGCTTCGACGCGGTGGCTATAGCTCTGCGGTGCGGTCGTGGTGCCGCGCCCCTCTACGAAGGTCAGTCGCTTCCATTCATCCTTGCTGCCATTCCTCCATTCCACGTCGAAGCCGGCGTTGTTCGTTTCCGAAGCCGTCTGCCAGGCGAGCAGGGCCGCGTCGCCGTCGCGTGTAGCCGTGAAGGCAGTCAACTCGACGGGAACCACGGTTTCCACTGGGCGCCAGTAAGAGACGTTCGTGATGAAGACCTCGCCGTCGATGGGGGTAGGGCTGCCGTCAGGCGGGTCGGCGATGAAGAAGCTGTACCAGGAGCCGTCCTCGCCAAAGATGGAGTAGTAGGTATCAAAGAAGAGCACCTCTTCGGGTTCGCCGGGGAGCGGCTCGGGCGCGTCGGGATCGCGGACGACGATGTCGTCGAAGAAGACGCCGACCGGGAGGGCGGTGGCCCCTTTGGCGGCAGCGCTGCCAGGGAGGTTGAACGTGCCGAAGCCGTGCATCGCTACGTCCTGCGCGAAGACAGCCGGTTCTCCGGCCCAGGTGATGTCTTCTTCAGCATAAAAGCCCATGCTTGTGTTCATGGGAAAGAGCGTCAGCGGGGCGCCGTATTCATAGAGCTCCACGCCTCCCTCCCCGGGAGGCTCCACGACTTCTCCGTCCATCACGACCCCCGTCGCGTCGAAGTTGAAGAACAGATAAACGGTGCCCTCTCTGATCTGATCGTTCGTGCTGACGAGCACGTGCGTGGCACCGGGGAAGAGGTGCCCGTAGCCGGAGGTCGCGGGGTCGATGAGGGTCCAGTTGGAGGATGCACCGAAGGGGATGCTGGGCGCTGTCCAGGTTTGGGTGTTGGCGAGATCCTGGAAGCCAATGTCCATTTCATAGACTTCCCCCGGCGGCGAGAGGAAGACCTCGACCTCGCGCCCGATGGGAAAGAGGGCGAGGAAGTCACTGTAGGTAAGCTCGAAGCCCGCATCGGTGCCGTGCTTGGCCGCGTGACGCGGGCTGAACGTACGGGTCAGCCTTCCTCGCTTCGCGCTATTCGAATTACATACATCGACGCTGGGATCGCACTTAGGAGAAGAGGGAGCACCCCCGTAGCTTGGCGCGATGGGACCCAGCGCAAAGAGGGTCAGGAGGGCGCAGATGCGTGCCAGGCAGGTCGTAGGATTTTTCATAGTGCTCCACCTTTTTATGGTTGATCGGTTGCATCTTGAGGAGGGGGCGGCTCCTCGGGCGGATCGCCTTGCCCCGGCTTCGCTTTCAACATTGCCGCCAGCGCCGCAAGCTCGGCGGCGAGGTACGCCGAGGGCGGTTCTTCCTCGGGCGGCGGGCGGGCGGGGTCGGGCGGGTCTTTTCCCATGGCGTGACGGCGGGCGTCCGGGAGCGGGGAGGTAACCTCTCCGGAGGCTCACTTCATCAGCACCATCAGGCGTTGCTGCTCGGCCTCGCCCGCCCGTAGCCGGTAGAGGTACGTCCCGCTGGGCAGGCCCCGGCCCTCAAGGCGGACCTCGTGCGTTCCCGCCGGCTGCGCGCCATCGACGAGCAGGGCCACCTGCCGCCCCAGCACGTCGAAGACTGCCAGGCGCACGTGGGCCTGCCGGGGCAGGGCGTAGGCGATGCGGGTCTCGGGATTGAAGGGGTTGGGGTAATTCTGCGCGAGGACCATCTCCTGAGGCACTTCGGGCGCGTCCTCGGCGGCCACGGTCACGGGGATGAGACTGAGTTCGCTCGCATTGCCGTCGGCGTCGAAGACGGCCGCCCGGAGCTGCTGGAGGTTCAGGGCGGTGTCCTCGGCGGAGAGGGTGATTTGCCGCGTCACCGATGCCTGGGCGTCCGCCGCTTCATACGGCACAGAGGCGCTGAGGTGAGCGAGGACGGTGGCGCCACCCATGTCCTTCGCGGCGTAGAGTTGCAGGTGCAGCGGATAGGTGGCATTCTCAGGGGCGGTGTCCACCTGGAACGTCACCGTCAGCACGTCGCCGCTGACCCGCACGTCCGAGAGGTCGGCATAGTTCTGCATGCGGTTCGGGCCGTCGTCAGGGTCGCCTGCGTCGTTGGCCGTCGGCCCGTCGAGCCCCAGGTCAATATCGAAGGCGGCGCCGCCGAAGAGGTTGTGGGTTACGTGATTGCCCAGGCCGGCATCCGCCGCCAAGACGATGCTCAGGGGATTGAAGACAATGGTGTTGGCTTCGCCCGGATTGGCGCTGCCGAGCTGATTTCCGTGGGCGGCCACGCGTATCAGGGCGCCTACCTGTCCGTTCGGTACGGACGTCTCCCCGTCCACCGCGAGGCCGATGGCGTTGCTGTGGATGCGGTTGGCCGCTACGCCTGCGCCCTCAAGCAAGAGCCCCGCCGTCGTGTTGCCGCCGATGTAGTTCGGGGCCTCCGGGGTGCCGATCTGGTTGCCCCGTACCTCGGGGCCATGCCCGATGAGCACGATGCCGCCCCCGCTCTCCACGATGCCGGGAACCCCGTTCGGAACGGCCTGCTGCCCCACCGCATCCAGGCCGATCAGGTTGCCCATGATCATGTTGTCGGTGATGTCTCCCGGGACGAACCCCCCCAGGATGATCCCCGCCAGCAGGTTGCCCGAGATCTGGTTGTCTACGATGGTATTGCCATGGGCCCCTCCAAGGAGGTGGATGCCGAAACCGTCGAAGCTTGCCAGGCCGGCCGGGGTGCCGTTGGGCAAGGCCGCCGTCCCGTCGGCGTTGGTGCCGATCCGGTTGCCGATGATGGTGTTACCCGAGGCGTTCCGTTGCAGGATGACCCCCCCTCCCTCGTTCGCCGAGATCACGTTGCCGGCCACCGTGTTATTGGCGGCGTCTGTGCTCAGGAGTACGCCAAGCTGCTGGCTTCCCAGGATGATATTGCCTTCCCCCTCGCCGAGGCCGCCGAAGAGGTTGCCGTTGGCCCCGTTGAAGATCGAGAAGCCGTGGAGCCCGTGGCCCAGCAGGGTGGCGCCGTCCGGCCCGACGCCGATGAAGTTGCCCTGCACGCGGTTTTCGCTCGTCCCCCCGCCGACCATCACGATGCCCGACTCGCCGCCCCCGCCGAACACGTTGGCCTCCCCGTCGGCGCTGCCCCCGATGCGGTTGTTCGTCACGGTGAAGGTCGTGCCGTCGAGGTTATCCTTGACGACGATGCCGGAGGAGACGTTGCCCAGCTCGTCGCCCGAGCCGGGTGTGCCGTCGGGATCGGTGACGAGGCCCGTGCGGTCCGTTCCGAAATAGTTGCCCACGATGACGTTGTCAGAGGACAGCACCTCGATGGCGCCGAAGATGGTGGGGGCGCCGAAGCGCGTGAAGACGAGGCCGCGCACCGTGCTGCCGTCCGACCCGGTGAAGAGGCGCAGGCCGCCTACGGTGCCGCCCCCGTCGAGGCGGACGCACAGCCCCTCCGACAGGTCGCAGCCCTGCGTGTTGGCGTCGATTTCGACCGGCGCCGTGATGATGATATTGCTCGTCAGGAAGATTTCCGCATAGCTGCCGCCCCCGGCAATGCTGAACGTGATCTGGTCGGTTTCGGGGGTGGCGTTGGCTTGCGTGATGGCCTCGCGGAGGGAGCCGTCACCACTGTCGGCGGTCGTCGTGACCGTAAAGGTTTGCTGGGCGACGGCAGGCAGGGCGAGGAGGCCGCAGGTGACCAGAAATAGTAGGACCATACGAGGTACGTAGAGAGAAGCAGTAGGCATGGTCATCTCCTGAAAGTTAAAGGGTGATTTCAGCATGCAACGGCAAGAGAAGGATGGATCGGCAACGGTGCAGGCTGCCTTCCAGGGCGCCCTCATCAGAGAGCCGGGGCCTGTTCTAAAGAAGTGAAAGGCAGGACCGAAGCGCTATCAGAAATGTCGCAGATGCTTGCGGAAATGTCGCAAACCGTGTGCAAGCGCAGGGTTATACCGTTGCCGCGTAGGCCGAGGGCGCCGTGCCGAAGTGCTCGCGGAAGCAGGCGCTGAAGTGGGAGAGGCTGTTGAACCCGACGGCGTAGGCCACCTCGGTGACGTTGCCCTGGCGCTCGCGCAGCAGCCGGGCGCCCTGTTCCAGCCGCATGCAACGGATGTACTGAACAGGCGTCACCCCCACCTCCTCCGTCAGGCGGCGGTGGAGATGCTGCCGGCTCATGGCCACTTCGTCGGCCAGGCGCTCTACGCTGAAGCCGGGGTCGGCGAGGTGGGCCTCGACGAGGGCGCGCACCTGGGCCTCGAAGGAGGAGCGGGGGGCGGGCAGCGCAGTCGGCACCGCTTCCTCCTGCAAGCGCTCCCGCAGGCGGTGTTGCCGGGCGACCAGGTTCTGCACCTGGAGCCGCAGCGCCTCGGCATTGAAGGGTTTCGTCAGGTAGGCGTCCACGCCCGTCGCCAGCCCTTCCACTCGGTCCTCGGTCCCTGCCCGCGCCGTCAGCACGATGATCGGGATGCAGTCCGTTTCCGCCGAGGCTTTGAGGGCGCGGCTCATGGCGAAACCGTCCATCTTTGGCATCATCACGTCAGCCAGGATCAGGTCGGGGAGGGATTCCCGGGCCAGGGCCAGGCCCGCTTCGCCGTCGCCTGCTTCCAGCACGCGGAAGGCCGGTTCGAGGACAGAGCGGATAAAGGCGCGCATGTCGGCGTTGTCCTCCACCACGAGGACGGCGGCCTGGTCTACCGGCTCCTCAAGGCCCAGGGGCGGCAGTTGATCGTCCATCATCTCTCCGTTGCCCGCATGATGCGCCGCATCGGAGAACACCAAGGCTGCGGAGGCCTCGGCTGCCTGTCCGTTGCCGGTCGGATCGGCCGGTTCCTGCGCCGCCTTTTCGGCCTCGGGGGCCAGCGGGAGGCGCACGACGAAGGCGCTCCCCTCGCCCGGCCTGCTCTCCGCCTGCACCGTGCCGCCGTGCAACTCCACCACATCTTTCACCAGGGCCAGCCCGATGCCCGACCCCTCGTAGGCCCGTGTGGCGCTATCGTCCGCCTGGTAGAAACGGTCGAAGAGGCGCGGCAGCTTGCCGGGGGCGATGCCGGGGCCAGTGTCCCGCACGGTGATCTCGGCCGTCTCGTCCCGGCGCGCCACGGCCACGCAGACCCGCCCGCCGTCCGGGGTGAACTTGAGCGCGTTCGAGAGGAGGTTGCCGATCACCTTTTCCATCTGATCCGGGTCGATGAGGGCCGGGCAGGTGGGCGCGGCGCTCTCGAAGGCGAGGTCGATGTGTCGGTAGGTGGCGAGCGACCGGAAAAGGCTCACGTGGTGACGGGTGAAGGAGACGAGATCTTGACGGCTCCGGGCGAGGGGGAGGCTGCCGGCTTCGAGGCGGGCCAGGTCGAGGATCTGGTTGATGAGCCGCTGCAAGCGCCGGCCGTTGCGCAGCATCAGCGCCTGGTCGGACGGCGTGAGCGTCGTTTCCTCCTTGCGCGCTTCTTCGAGCGGGCCCAGGATGAGCGTGAGGGGCGTGCGGAACTCGTGGCTGATATTGGCGAAGAAGCGGGTCTTCGCCTCATCCAGCTCGCGCAGGCGTTCGGCCTGGCCTTCGAGCAGCGCGTTCTGCGTTTCGATCTGGGCCTTCTGCGCTTCAATCTGTGCGGTGCGCTCCTCCACCATCTCCTCCAGGTGCTCAGCGTAGTCCTTCAGCTTCAGGTTCGCTTTCTGCAGCGAGCCCGTCATCCGGTTGAAGTGCTCCGTCAGCCGCCCCACTTCATCCCGCACCCCGACCGGGACCACGGTGTTGAGGTCGCCCGCGTTGACCTGGCCCATGCCGCCGAGGAGCCTTTCCATGGGCCGCACCAGGCTCGTGCGAAAGAAAACGGGGAAGACGAGCAAAATGAAACCCATCGCGCCGAACAGCCCGTAGGCCACCGGCAGCATGCGACGGTGCACGTGGCGGCGATAGCGCGCGGTGAAATCCTCGACGAGCACCGGTCCGGCCCGCCCGGCGGCCAGCGGCGTGGCCACCGTGCGCAGCGGCGGCGACGGCCCGCCCGGAAAGACGCCCCGCAGGCCCTCCGCCATCACGGCCTCGACGCGATCGTAGTTGAAAATGAAGGCGCCGTCGGCAAAGAGCACCAGCTGCACCGTGTTGTGGTTCACGGCATCCGGCTGGCTCATGTCACGCCAAGTGATCGTCAGCCGGCCGGGGTCGCGTTTGAGAAAGACGCCGCCGTCCGCCGGCTCGCGCAGCGGGATGCGCAGCGGCGCGATCAGGGGCGGCTCGTCGAAGCGGCCCCGCGCTGCTGGCCCCAGCCCGTCGTCGAAGGCCACCGCCGCGTCGCGGGAGACGGAGAGCTGCTGGCGGGGGGTGCCGTAGAAGGGAAAAGCGAAGCCGAGGTCGAGGGTCGTGGTTTCCTCCTCGGCCAGCATCATGCGTTCGCCGGGCGCGGGGTCGAACGCGAACGGTACCGCTGCCATCTGGTAGCCGTCTGCCCGAGGCTCGAAGCGCAGCGATGTCCGTTCCGGCAGCCGAATGCCGCTCTCCTGGATCAGGGCTTTTTCCGGGAAGGC